>NZ_JBRAJI010000025.1:0-39871 GCF_052744395.1 Desulfurispora sp.
CGGCGAGGGCGCGGCAGCGGGCCGGGAGGCGCGGACAGGACGTCCGCGCCAGCCCCAGTTGAGACACGATGTCGAATTAGGGGCGGCCCGGCCCGCCCGCGACCGAGCCGCCGGTGCTGCCCGGTACGAAATTCGGACGAGCGAAGGATGCACACCCACTAAGGATGGTTAAGCTGAAAAAATAAACAGGGAGTGATTATTTTGCCCCAAAAATACCCGCGCTTTTTAGCCGCGCTGCTGGGCCTGGCCCTTTTAGTGCTGGCCGGTTGCAGCACTAACGCCGTGGCCACGGTGAACGGTACGCCCATCACCGCCACCCAGCTGGACCAAAAAGTGGAAGAGATGAAAAAGCAGTATGCCCAGATGGGCCTCTCCTTTGACAGCGAGCAGGCCAAACCCCTGCTGGACATGCTGCGCCGCCAGACCATGCAGCAGCTCATTGACCGCGAGCTTTTGCTGCAAAAGGCCCGAGAGTGGAAAATCAATCCTACCGACCAGGAAGTGGACGAGGCGCTGAAAAAGTTCCGCCAGCAGTTCAAGGATGATGCCGAGTTCAAGAAATATCTGGCCGCCAACGGGTTTTCCGAGCCCAAACTGCGCGATGCCGTGCGGGAAAGCCTGATTATGGACAAAATGCAGCAAAAAGTGCTGGCCGACTTAAAACAACCTACCGAGGCCGAGGCCCAGAGCTATTACAATGCCCACAAAGAGCAGTACCAGGTGCCGGCCCAGTACCAGGTGCGGCACATCCTGATTACGACGGGCGGATCCGGTGGTGGTAACGCTCAGGAACAGGCCAGGGCCAAAGCTACCGCCTTGCAGCTGATTGCCCGGCTGCAAAACGGGGCCGACTTTGCCGAACTGGCCCAAAAATACTCCCAGGATCCGGGCAGTGCCTCCAGTGGCGGCCTGTACACATTCAAGAAGGGCGATGCCGTGCCCGAATTTGAAAAGGCGGCGCTGGCTTTAAAGCCGGGGGAAATAACCACCCAGCCCGTGCAGACCGAATACGGCTATCATATCATTAAGAAAGAAAAGGATATCGCTGGTAAGCAGTTATCCTTTGCCGAAGTGAAAGATGAGATCGTTCAGCAGTTGCACAGCGAGGCGGCCCAGAAAAAGCTGGACGATTTCGTGCAGGAGCTGCGCAAGGCGGCCAAGATAGAAAACAAACTGGCTGGCGATGAACAGCAGAAGTCATCCGCCGGTACGGAACAAAAGAAAAATTAAACTGCCAGCCTGCCGGGATATTGACAGAAAATTACTGCAGTGATAAAGTGATATTGAAACCAGGTTAATATGCCGGCGATGGAGCTCGCCTAATGCTTTGTCAGCTGATAGCTCCTACCACATGAAGGTTTTTTGTGTGGTAGGAGCTTTTATTTTACAGCAATGCTCGGCCCCGGAAGTGGCGAAAGGAAGTGAAGTGCGGAACCGGGATGGGTGGCTGCGTTCGGTAATGGTAATAGTGACCGGGAATAAGACATAATCTATACCATGTATTGGCAGGCCGGTGACGGGAGAGAATCCCTTCTAGCAGGAAATACGTTTCCTCAAGGGGTGGGGGCGATGAGTGAGCGCATTTTACTGGCCTTTGACGGCAGCCGGGCTGCCGCCAGAGCGGCCGGGCTGGTAGCTCGCCGCATGGTGGAAAACCCGGAAATCTCCTGTACCGTGCTCTATGTCTTTTCCTACGGTCCGGCCATGGCCAGCTTCCTGGGGGTGACCGAAAAAGATTACCGGCAGGCGCTGGAGCAGCAGCGCAGCAAAATGCAGAACTGGGTGACCCGCATTCTGGGGCGCTACGGACAGCGGGTGGAGTTTTTCGCTCTGGCCGGCGATCCGGTTCGCCTGATCTGTCAGTTGGCGGCCGAAAAGGGCTGCCGCCAGATCGTGCTGGGCCGGCGGCGGCGCAGTCTGGGCCGCTTTTTGCCGCTGCTGAGCATCAGCTGGCAGGTGACCCGCCGGGCGGGCTGTCCGGTGGAAGTGGTGGAGGAAACCTGAAGGTCGAAAGGGAGGGAAGAAACATGAACACCTGGTTGGCGGCTGCACTCTGGGTGGGACTGGCTCTGGCGGCCGGGCTTTTATCCTGCCGTCTGGGCATAGCAGTGGCTTTGCTGGAGATCATGTTCGGTGTCATCGGTGGCAACTTCCTGGGCCTGCAAATGACCGAATGGGTCAACTTCCTGGCTGGCTTCGGTAGTATACTGCTCACCTTTCTGGCCGGCGCGGAGGTGGATCCGCAGGTGCTAAAGAAACGCTGGCGGGAGAGCATTTCCATCGGCTTTTTGTCCTTCCTGCTGCCATTTCTGGCCGCCTGGGCCTATTGCTATTATCTAGCCGGTTGGGACCAGCCGGCGGCATTAATTGGCGGCATAGCTCTTTCTACTACTTCGGTGGCTGTGGTTTACGCCGTAATGGTGGAAACCGGCCTGAATGAAACCGAGCTGGGCAAGGTCATTCTGGCCGCCTGTTTTATCACCGATCTGGGCACGGTGCTGGCTCTGGGCATCTTTTTTGCCGATTTCAATTACTGGATGGCCATCTTTATTGGTGCTCTGGGGCTGACACTGGCCGTGCTGCCCCGCCTGACCGCTTATTTCACCCGCCGGTACGGGGACCGGTTGAGCCAGTTGGAAGTCAAGTTTTTCTGCCTGCTGCTCTTTTTGCTAGGGGGGCTGGCCATCAAGGCCAACAGTGAGGCGGTGCTGCCGGCCTACCTGCTGGGTATGGTGCTGGCCGGCTTTTTCCTGCAACACCGGGAACTGCTGCACCGGATGCGGGGCATGGCCTTTGCCCTGGTAACGCCGTTCTACTTTCTCAAAGCCGGACTGTTTGTTTCCCTGCCGGCAGTGGCCAAGGGAGCCGTACTTATCCTGGTTCTGCTGCTGGTCAAGGTGCTGGCCAAGTTTGCCAGTGTGCTGCCCCTGACGCGGGCCTTCCGTTTTGCAGCCCGGGAGGGCATGTACACCACTTTGCTCATGTCCACCGGTCTGACCTTTGGGACCATTTCCGCGCTGTTCGGCCTTTCCCGCCAGTTGATTGATCAGTACCAGTACACTGTGCTGGTAACCGTAGTGATTGGCAGTGCCGTGGTGCCCACATTGATTGCCCAGTGGTTCTTCCGGCCGGCGGGAGCGGAGGTCTGCCGGTCGCCGGGCGGTGCGCCGGTGCAGGATAGCAGTGCGGCGGCGGTGCGGGCTGATTGATTGGCCGGTGCTGCTGCGGCCGGGAATGCGGCGGTGCACCGGTCTGAAGACAGTATACGCAGAGAAATAACGGCAAGAGGGCCAGAGCAGGCCCGGGAGGAGGAGATAGCGTATGTCCGGACAATATGCCAGAACAAAGGCGGCTTTACTGCGGTACCTGGGGGAGATAGGAGAAATAGCCGGGAATCTGGAAAGAGGTGAACTGGCCGCTTACAGTGCCGCGGTACAGCTAAACTTGCGCAATGATAAATTTCACCTGGTAGTGCTGGGTCAGTTCAAGAGGGGTAAGACTACGTTCATCAACGCCCTGCTGGGGGAAAACATCTTGCCCACGGCGGTGGTGCCGTTGACCTCAATTGTTACCCTGCTGGAATATGGCAGTTCGGTACGTGTAGAAGTGAGTTTTCTGGATGGCCGGAACGTGACGGTGCCCTTATCCGAATTGGACCAGTATGTTACTGAGGAAGGCAATCCGCAGAACAGCAAACAGGTGCGCCATGTCCGCATCAGTTATCCTTCCCCATACTTGCAGGATGGTGTGCTGCTTATTGATACTCCCGGGGTGGGTTCAATTTACCAGAATAATACTGATGAAACTTACCGGTATCTGCCATTGGTGGACGCGGCCATCTTTTTACTCTCCGCCGATCAGCCTATCAGCCAGGCCGAAGTGGAATTCTTGAACAACATCAAGGAGTATGCCCAGAAAACCTTCTTCATCCTGAATAAAATTGACTATCTGGCCGGTGCCGATCGCTCCCGGGCCCTGGATTTTGTGGTAAAAACGTTGCATGACAAGGTGGGCTGGACAGGGGTGAAAGTATTTCCCCTTTCGGCCCGCCGGGCGCTGGAGGGCCGCCAGGCCGGGCGGGAAGATATGCTGGTGGATAGCGGCCTGCCCGAGTTCAGCAGTGAGCTGGCTACTTTTTTACTGCAGGAAAAAGGCCGGGCGGTGCTGGCGGCTGCAGCAGGCAAGGGGCACAGCGTTTTGCGCGAGCTGCGCAGCGGGGTGAAACTGGAGCTGGGGGCCCTTTCTACCCCTTTAGATGAACTGGTGGGCAAAATCCAGCTTTTTGACCGGATGGTGCAGGAACTGGAGCAGGAACAACAGGATAACGCCTACCTGCTGCGGGGTGAGCTGGACAGGTTGTTTGCCCGTCTGGAGGAGGAAATAAAGCGTTTTCAGGAGGAACAATATTACCGCATTACCAGGCAACTGGAAGAATTTTATCGCCAGAACAGAGTTTTTGGTGCCAGAGCCCTGCTGGAGCAACTGGAGGCTGAGCTTTACCGGTTGTTGAGCCAGGCATTTGCCGAATGGCAGCCCGAACTGGAGAAAACCGTAAATGAATCCTACAACAGGCTGGTGGCTCGCTTCGTTCAAAAAGCCAACCGTTTGATCCAGCAGCTGGTAGAGCAGTCGGCCAGCATCTTTCAGGTGCAGGTAGCCGGATTTAGCAGCGTGGATGCGCTGACTGCAGAGACCAGGCTCTACTACAAGTTTGGTAATGATGCCTCCTTACTGGCCCAGGATCCGCTGCAGGTGGGAGCGCTCTTTTTGCCCCGTTGGGTGCTGGGACCGCTGATCTGGGGTCGGATCAAACGCCAGGCTTTGCGGGAACTGGACAAAAATTGCGGGCGGGTTAGATATGACTATCTGGAAAGGGTGGAAAAAAGCGCGCGCGAATTCAAAGAGGCACTGGAAGAAAAGTTCAGGCAGGTGGTCGACAGCACCAGGCAGGTGTTATCCCGGGCGTTAAGCGAAAAAGAAAAAGGGGAGCATTACATTGGCAGGCGTAAGCAGGAGCTTGCATCCCTGCTGCAGCAAATAGACGCATTAAGCAGTGCTCTGGACGAGTTGCTGGCGGTACCGGAAAGCGGGCAGCCGGGCAGTGTACCCGACCGCCCGGCAGCGGTGGCGGGTAAATGGTGAGCAATGTCGAAAACTGAAATTTAGCCTGTCCTGGTTGGTAAAAAATGAATAAGTGCTTCCCTCCAGTTATATACTATCTGTGAAAGTATTTAACGCTACAGCGAAGAGCAGAAAAAGGAGGGAAGGGTGACCAATGAAGGCAACGGGTATCGTCCGCCGCATAGACGATCTGGGCAGAGTGGTGATACCGAAGGAAATCAGAAGGACGTTACGGATTCGGGAAGGCGACCCGCTGGAGATCTTTGTTGACCGGGAAGGCGAAGTGATCCTGAAAAAATATTCGCCCATTGGCGAGCTGGGTGACTTTGCCAAAGAGTATGCCGATTCCCTCTATGAAGCGCTGGGCCACATAGCCTGCATTGCCGACCGGGATACCATCATTGCGGTGGCTGGAGCACCGAAGAAGGAATATATCAATAAACCCATTGGTTCCGTGATTGAAAAGGTAATGGAAGAGCGCAAGGCCGTGATCATTAACAACCCCGGCGAGGATCCCCACTGCAAGGATTGCAGCATTGTGGAGGACGGTGACTGCAAATATTCCAGCGAGGTGATCGCCCCCATCATCGCCGAGGGGGATCCCATTGGAGCGGTGATTCTGGCCTCTCGCGACCCCAATGTCAAAATGGGCGAAATGGAGCTAAAACTGGCCGAAACCGCCGCCGGCTTTCTGGCTAAACAGATGGAACAGTAAAAGAGTGGCCGTAAAAGGCCACTTTTTTTATGGGTGTGCCGGCATGCTGGATTATTGGTGATGTGCATATTAATCAACACCTGTTACAGGATATTGGGTTGGATTTGTGGTATTATTTGGTGGGGAGATCTGAACTTGCGGATTTTTAACAGGACAGGAAAGGCGAGTGGGAAATGGTGTCGAGCAAGCTGATCATCGCCGGCCTGGGGCCGGGCAGCCTGGACCTTTTGCCTCCCCGGGTGCTGGCGCTTTTACAGGAAAGCCGTCATGTTTATCTGCGCACAGCGGTGCACCCGGTGGTGGCTGATCTGGAGCGGATGGGCATCAGGTTTCAAACCTTTGACCATCTCTACCAGCAGGCGGACAATTTTGAGGAAATATACCGGGAAATAGCACAAACATTGCGGCAGCGGCTGGCGGCGGGCCAACAGCCGCTGGTATACGCCGTACCGGGGCATCCCCTGGTGGCCGAGCGCAGTGTGCAGCTGCTCTTAGAGCAGGTGGACCGGGCGGCGGTGGAAATTGTGCCGGCCATGAGTTTTCTGGATGCCCTTTATGCCACGCTGCGGCTGGACCCGGCGCAGGGCCTTGGTGTGCTGGATGGCCTGCGCCTTGCCGAGCAGAGCCTGGATCCGGCCCAAGGGGTGGTGATCACCCAGATTTACAGCCGGCTGGTGGCCGGGGATGTGAAACTGTTTTTACTGGAGCATTACCCGCCCGAACACCGGGTGACGCTGGTGCAGGCGGCCGGCGTGCCGGGCCGGGAGCGGGTGGCCGAAGTGCCCCTGGCCGAGCTGGACCACCAGGATTGGCTGGATCACCTCACCAGCCTGTATGTTCCGCCGTTGCCCGGGCAAAAGCCGCGCCGCTATCCCCTGGACCCGCTGGTACAGGTGATGGCCGACCTGCGGGCTCCCCACGGCTGCCCCTGGGACCGGGAGCAGGACCACGGCACTTTGCGCCGCTACCTGCTGGAAGAAGCCTACGAGGTGCTGGCGGCCATCGACAGCGGGGATATGTATAATTTGTGTGAAGAATTGGGAGACTTGTTACTACAAATTGTTTTCCACGCCCAGATAGCCCGGGAAAACGGTTATTTCGATATCAATGATGTGGTGCGGGGCATTACCGAAAAGATGATCCGCCGTCACCCGCATGTTTTTGGCGATCTGCAGGTAGAATCCAGCCGCCAGGTGCTGGCCAACTGGGAAAAGATCAAGGCCCGGGAAAAAGGCTTGCAGGAGCAACATCCTTCCGTACTGGGTGCTGTGCCCGGGCATTTGCCGGCCCTCTTGCTGGCTCAGAAGCTGCAGCACAAAGCGGCCAAAGTGGGTTTTGACTGGCCCGACTGGCGGGGAGCCCGGGACAAGCTGCAGGAGGAGATGGGCGAACTGGCCCGGGCGCTGGAGCAGGGGCAGGGCCGGCTGGCAGTGGAAGAGGAAGCGGGCGATGTGCTGTTTGCCGCGGTCAATCTGGTGCGTCTGGCCGGAGTGAGCGCCGAGGTGGCCCTTCTGGCCAGCACTCGCAAATTTGTGCAGCGCTTTCAGGCCGTGGAGCAAATGGCTCGCTGCGCCGGTCAAAATATGGCGGAATGTTCGCTGGAGCAGCTGGACCGGTGGTGGGAAGCTGTAAAACAAGCGCAAAAAAGCGAAAAATAAAAGGAATTATTTGCATGGCGGGAGGAAATTTGCCAGCTGCAGCGAATACATTTGCTGTGAAGCGATTAAACCACTAAGGGGGGTAAGTATGAACAAGGCAGACCTGATCTCGCAGGTGGCCGAAAAGGCGGAAATGACCAAGAAGGACGCCGAGAAAGCGGTTTCCGCCGTGCTGGCCAGCATTGAAGAGGCGCTGGTGCGTGGCGAGAAAGTGCAGCTGGTGGGCTTTGGCACTTTTGAAATCCGCGAGAGGGCACCGCGCAAGGGCCGCAACCCGCAAACCGGCGAGGAGATTGACATTGCCGCCGCCCGGGTGCCCGTTTTCAAGCCCGGCAAAGTCCTGCGGGATGCCGTTTCTTCCTGATCAGGAGGTACATACAGGCCCGGCTGCACTGCAGCGAGAAGGGGTGGAGCAAGAAAAAGGCCTTGTTCGGCAGGGCCTTTTTGTTTTGGTTCCGGTCAGGCCAGTGCGGTAAAACCCGGCTGCCCGGGGGTTTGTTGTTGTAAAAATAAGGCAAAAAGAGAAACTGGGCATAAATAGGAGCGGGCCGGTAATAAACCGGCCCGCCGGTTTCTTATGGAGATATATGGAAATATACACGCCTTGCCAGAATATGGTAATATATACAGCAAAGTGGGGATTTGCCGGTCAGCGGGCCGGTTGGGACAGGCCGGCTGACCGGGCCCCGTATGACCATACTCGGAGCAAGGGGTGATGGTGATGATTAGAAAAGCGGCAGCGCCTGTAACAGCAGGAACCGGGGTGTGGCCGGGCCGGCCGGTGCGGGAAGGTGTGCTCCAGTGCCAGGTGGTGGTGGACAGGCCCGGCCGGGTGATGGGGCGGTCGGGGGGTGCTCAGGGTGCGGCCAGGCAGGAGGAGCACTTAAGGCTTGGCCAGTGGGTGCGGGGGCCTTAACATTGCCGGGTAGACAGGCCAAAGAAGTATGGGCTTTCCGGAAAACCCAACATATGCTCACGGCGCATAGCCGCAAAACCGGGCTTTATATTATTAATGAAAGATTTTGAGGAAAGCCGGTTACCGGGGGTTTATTCGGAAGGCCGGGGACCGGGAGGTGGGGACCAAAGCTGCGGCTGGCCATTTTGCCGGCCCGCTGGCCGGACAGGGCGCCAAAGCGTCGCCGGTGGGCATAAATTCCTTCCCGCGGGCCAAAATAAAATTGCCTAGAAAATTGCGGGGAGGTGCCTGGTTTGTTCAGATTAAAAGCTTTCTTGAGTGTTTTGTTGGCCGCAGCTATTCTGGTCATTGCAGTTTCCTGTCGTCCCGGTGCGCAGAAAAAGCCTGCGCCCACCCGTTATGACCGTGAGCCGGAAATATCACTGTTTGTGAATGATACCGGCCAGAAGAAGAAAATTAAACTGGAGGATTATGTGGCCGGCGTGGTGGCGGCGGAAATGGAGCCCACCTGGCCGGTAAACGCCCTGGCGGCACAGGCCATTCTGGCACGGACATTTACCATGGAAAACATTCAAGCGGGTCGCGTGAAAAAATTGCACGGTACCGATGCCTCCACCAGTGTGGAAGAATTCCAGGCTTATGATCCGTCCAGAATCAACGACAATGTGCGCAAAGCTGTGCAGATGACCCGGGGCGAAGTAATCACTTACAATGGCCAGTATATCAAGGCCTGGTTTTCAGCCTGTGACGGAGGTATATCCAGCTCGGCCAAAGAAGGGCTGGCTTATACCAAAACCCCCACGCCTTATGTGAAAGCCAATGTGCGGGACAACTGCCTGTCCATCACTACGGCTGAGAATAAACAGTGGACGGCCCGGGTGCCGCTGGCCAGAGTGCGGGCGGCGGTGCAGAAAATAACGGGTAAGGACCCCGGTAACATCAGCCAGGCCGCCATTGCCCGCAAGGGTCCCAGCGGTCGGGCCGAGACCATCCGCCTGGGCAGTGTGACGGTGGGTGGACCGGCGCTGCGCCTGGCTTTGGGCAGTGAAGTGATGCGTTCCACCCTGCTGGAAAATATCGCCGTGCAGGGCGACCAGCTGGTGATGACGGGGCGCGGTTTCGGCCACGGCGTGGGTATGTGCCAGTGGGGGGCCCACCTGATGGCCAGGCAGGGCCAATCGCCCGAGGAGATTGTTAAGTTTTATTATCAGAATGTCCGCATTGACAAATTGTATCCTTAAAAAGTATGGTTGCTCCGCGTCGCAGGCAGGCGCGGAGTTTTTATGTTTTTCAGGGGTCAAATGCCGGTTGGATAACCGGTTTTATTTGGTGCCGTTTTCATATGTCCAGCGGGCCATTCATAAAATTTAACAAATAATGTTCACTGCTGGCCGGATTGGTCGGACAGGTGGGGCGGTCTCAAAACCGCTTGATTAGGCAATTTAAGGAGGGGGACATAGAACATGGAAGGGTATGGAGGCGGTCAGCACAGCCAGCAGCTGGTGCTGGAAAACCGCAAAAAGCTGCGAGTGACCGGTGTGCGCCATGTGGGCAGTTTCAATGAAAATGAGATTATCCTGGATACGGTGCTGGGCGTTTTGCTGTTGCAGGGGGAGAATCTCTACATCACCCATTTGAATCTGGAAGAGGGGCTGCTGGAAGTGGACGGCCTGCTGCACTCGTTGCTTTACCGGGAGGCGGCGGCAGCATCCCGCCGGGGGAAAAACATCCTGGGCCGGTTGTTCAAATAGTGGCCGGGATAACGGGAGGGGTGCCCATTGCCCCTGGAAAAGCAGCTTATTGTGCTGGTATCGTCGGTAGCACTGGGCTGGGTGGCGGCAGCTTTCTATCACTTCTGGCGCGTACTGACCCGTTCGGGGCGGCGTAACCGGCTGTGGGCAGCTTTGTGCGATTTTCTGGTCTGGTTTTTGCTCCTGCCGCCCGTTTTTGCCGGTCTGGTGCTGGTGAATAACGGCCAGCTGCGGCTGTATGTATTTTTGCTCCTGCTGCTGGGCGCGGCCTTTTATTACCGGTTTTGTGCCCGCTGGCTGGAGCGATTCTGGCGGGGGTGCCTGAGCGGTCTGTTCGGGGTGCTGGGGTGGGCGGGGCGGATATGCCGGCGTCTGGTGGCCGTTCTTTTCTGGCCGGTGCAACTGGTGGCGGCCGTGCTGCTCTGGCCGCTGCGTTTGATCCGGCGGGCTGGGGCCGGCCTGGCGGGGCTGGCCGGGCGGATTATGAACAAAGGGAAAAAATAGTTCAGCTTTGCCGTCGGTCGCCAAACCTCCTAACCGAAAAAAATGGCTTGCGGGCGGAAAAATTGCTGTAACCGGCAGGGAAGAGGCCGCAGGCAGCGAAGTAATGCAGGTACCCGGAAAATATCGAGCTGCCTTGAGGGGGCGGACGGGGAGTATAAACCAGCAAGGTGATGGGTATGGCCAGAGTGTTTCGCCCCGGACTAAAAACCCTGATGGGGATTGTTTTTGTGCTCATGGTTTTCCTGGCCTTCAACTTCTGCCTGCAGTACGGTCATCTGGCCACCATGCAGCAGGATGTGCGCCAGATGGAGTCCCAGGTGCGGGAGCTCAGGCAGAAGAATGAGGAACTGCGCCGGCAGCTCCAGCAGGTGCAGAGCGATTCCTATATCGAACAAATGGCCCGGGAAAAGCTGGGGCTGGTCAAGCCCGGGGAAACCCGCATCATCACCCGCAGTGGGCAGTAATATCCTGTCGTCTGGGGAAACTGGAACAGGCGGCAAGGCGCTTGACACTTGTTCCGCCCCGTGCATATAATTGACTAAGATGAAAGGCTTTTAATATTATAAGGAGGAAAACCAGAACACATGCCGGTGGAAGTGGGCAGCATTATTGAGGGTACCGTTACCGGTATTACCAGTTTTGGCGCTTTTGTGCTCCTGCCGGGCGGAGTGACCGGCCTGGTGCACATCTCGGAAGTGGCCGAGGTCTACGTGCGCGACATCAACGATTTTCTCAAGATCAACGACCGGGTGAAGGTAAAGGTGATCTCGGTCCAGGAAAACGGCAAGGTGGGGCTTTCCATCAGGCAGGCCAGTGCGACTGCCCGTCCATCCGGCACGCCCCAGGCTGGCAGGGGACATAACTACCGGCCGCGCGGCCAGCAAACCCAGGTGTCTTTCGAAGATAAGCTGGCCCGCTTTTTGAAAGAAAGTGAGGAAAGACAGCAGGGGCTCAAGCTCTACAGCGACTCCCGGCGCGGTGGGCGCGGCGGTGGAAGGCGCGGTTAGGTTGGTTTGGGGGCCTGCTCCGTGCGGGTCTGGGGGCGGCACAGCAGAAGTGGCAGGTGAGGGCATTCTCCGGCAGGGGAATGCTTTGTGTTTTGGCGCGGTATGATTACTGCCCAAGGTGTTTGGCCCGGGGCCGCGATCACTGCCAGTATGCCGGGCGCCGGGCGGCCGGAAATATCTGGATTAAATTAAAACAAGGATGTGACTGTTTTGTCCCATGATGCTGGACAAGCGGCCCGGCGGGTGGCGGTAATAGATCTGGGCAGCAATTCCCTGCGCCTGCTCATCGCCGACGTGAGCGGGCCGCACAGCTTAAAACGCCTGCACTTCGCCCTGAAGACCACCCGTCTGGGCGAGGGGATCGGGGGCGGTTATCTGCTGCCCGGGGCGGTGCAGCGCACCCTGGCAGCCCTGCAGGAGTTTCAGGATCAGGTGGCCGCGTGGAATTGCCGGAAGGTGGCGGTGGTGGCTACCAGCGCAGTGCGCGATGCCGCCAACCGGGAGGATTTCTGCCGGCTGGTGGAGCGGACCACGGGCTGGCCGGTGCGGGTACTGCAGGGTGAGGAAGAAGCGCAATACAGCTACCGCGGCGTGTTGCTGGCCGGAGGATTTCCCCCTGGCGTGGTGGTGGCCGATGTGGGGGGAGGCAGCAGCGAACTGACTACACAGCGGAGCGGGCAACTGATCAGCCGCAGTGTGCCCGTGGGGGCGGTGCGCATGACCGAGGGCGGACACAGTGCCACCGAAATTCGCCGCTTGTTGGAACCCCTGGTGCAGCCGCTGGCCGGTGAACCGGTGGGTTTTCTGGTGGGAGTGGGCGGCACAGCCACCACCCTGGCGGCCATTGACCTGGAAATGAACTTGTATCAGCCGGAAAAAGTGCAGGGCTATGCTTTGAGCCGCTCCCGGGTGGAGCAAATCCACCGCCGTCTGGCCGGTATGACGCTGGAGGAAAGGCGCCGCCTGCCCGGTCTGCAGCCGGCCCGGGCCGACATTATTGTGGCTGGAGTGCAGATCTTATTGCTGCTAATGGAACTGCTGGGGGCGGGGCGTCTGGTGGTCAGCGAAGCCGACCTGCTGGATGGTCTGGCTGTGGAACTAGCCGGGGCAAGCTGAAGCGCCAAAATACGCCAAAAACAAACTGGTACAATATACCAAAAATTACAAGTAATACCCACCGACTGTATTATAATTAGATCATCCAGGCAGGAGGTGGGTGTATTTGTTGTCCAAAACCGATGTGTACACTTTCCGCAGGGAGATGCGCAGCGGTGCTGCCGCCGGGCGAAAAGATCGCCTGCTCGGGCTGGGCGGGATGGATGGCCGGAGATGGCTTTTGATGGCGGCCGTAGCTTTTTTGCTGGGCCGGGCGGCCGTACTGGGCGAACTGATGCCCTTTGCTGCCGCCTTCACCGTGGTGGCGGCGGCCGATGGCCTGTGGCGCACCTGGCCCTGGGCGGCTTTGGCCGCTCTGGGCATGGTTACAGTGCTGCCGCCAGGCCTGTTCTGGCCCAATCTGGCTGTGCAGGGCGGTCTTTTCATGCTGGGCGTGTTTCTGCCGCCTGCGGCCAGGCAGCAAAAATACTTCCTGCCCCTGGGCAGCGCTGCGCTGCTGCTGGTGATCAAAGCGGCCTTTCTGGCGGTGAGCGGCGGCAGCACCTTCGCCTATTACGGGGCGCTTTTTGAAGCCATCCTGCTGGGGCTATTGGTGCCCGTGGTGCGCCTGTTCTATCAGACAGTGCGGGAATTCAGCGGTGTGCGCGCTCTGAGCTTTGAGGAAAGCGTCAGCCTGTTTGTGTTGCTGGCCGGGGTAATTGCCGGCAGCAGCGAGGTGCATTACGGACCGGTCAGCTTGAAGGGGTTTTTGTCCCGCCTGGTGGTGTTGCTGGCGGCCGGCCTGGGCGGCGGCGGGGCCGGGGCGGCGGCGGGGGCGCTGGTGGGCATTGTGCCCGGGGCACTGTTGAGCGCGGTTCCATACATGGTGGGCACATACGCTTTTGCCGGTCTGCTGGGCGGACTGGGCCGTCCGGCCGGACGTTTTGGGGTGATCACCGGTTTTCTGCTGGGTAATGTTATTCTTACGGTATTTGTCAATGATCTGGGAGGGCTGGTCACCTACCTGACCGAGTCCCTCCTGGCCGCGCTGCTGTTTTTGATCCTGCCCTGGCCCAAATGGCAGGCGGTGCTGGACGGTCTGAAAACCGGCCCTGCGGGGGTGGCCGGGGATTATGAAAATCGCCTGCGCAGTGAGATTAAGCAGTGTCTGCAGAATTTCCAGCTGATCATCCAGGAACTGGCCCGGGTGATGACGGGCGGCCGCCGGGAAAGCCGGCCGGCCGAGCAGGAACGTTATTCCGGGCTGGTGCAGGAAGTGGGGCAGCGGGTTTGCCGGCACTGCGGCATGTACCGCAACTGTTGGGAGAGGGATTTTTTTCGCACCAGCCAGCTGATTAACCAAGCGCTGGTACACCTGGAGCGCAGCGGCTCCCTATCCCCCGACGACCTGCCCGCGCCCCTGCAGTCCCGCTGCCGGCGGCTGAATGAAATGGCTCTGGCCATGGCCTGCCTTTATGAAACCTACCGGTTGAACAGCTACTGGGAAAGCCGGCTGGCCGAGGGGCAGGAGGTGCTTTTGCAGCAGCTTAAAGGGGCGGCCCAGATGGTGGCCGCCCTGGCCGAGGACATGAGCTGGCTGGGTGGGGAGGAACTGCCGCCCCGCACACTGAAAAACCGCCTGAAGCAGCTGGGCTTTCCCGTCTATGAGCTGAAAATATGTGAAAGTGGCCCTTCCCGCAAAGAGATCGTGCTCACCCGTCGCCGCTGCGCCGATGGCGCCGACTGCCGCTATCGCCTGGCGCCAGTGCTTTCGGAAATACTGAGCGGCCATTTTACCACGGCGAGCTGCAGTGCCGGCGGAAAAGCCGAGCCCGCCTGCCGGGTGCGCTTTTACCAGGATGTGGCACTTGTGCTGGAAACCGGTGTGGCGGCGGCTTGCCGGGTGGGTGAGCAGGTCTCGGGCGACAGTTATGATTTTGTGCAGCTGCCCGAGGGCTGTTTTGCCGCCTTGCTCAGTGACGGCACCGGGAGCGGGGAGGCGGCGGCCCGCCAGAGCCGGGGACTGGTCAGCCTGATGGTGCACATGCTGCAGGCCGGTCTGCCCCTGGACACAGCGCTGAAAACGGTCAACGGCTTGATGTTGATGGGCCAGCAGGATTGCTTTGCCACCCTGGACATCATGCTGATGGATCTGTATCAGGGGGCGGCCCGCTTTTACAAGCTGGCGGCGCCGCCCGCCCTGCTGGTGCGCGGCCGCCGGGTGCTGACCATCGGTTTGCCTGGTGCGCCGCCCGGCGTGGTGGGCAACCTGGAGGTAGTGGGGCAGCACAAGCAGCTGCAGGAAGGAGACCTGGTGGTCATGGCGACCGACGGGGTCTGGGAAAGCGGGGGCGGTATGGCCTGGCTGGAAGAAACCCTGCCCGAAATTGCCCATTTAAAACCCCAGGAGGTGGCCGAACTGCTGCTCAATCTGGTCCGTGGCCGGCGCAGCGGCACGGGGCATGATGAGCATGACGATGACATGACTGTGCTGGCACTGCGGGTGAGCGCCAGATGAGTCCGGGCTCCGCCGGCAACGGCGGGGCCCATTGTATGGTTTTTTTTATGGAAAAAAGCCAGTCAGGCAGGAAAAACATGTATCATTGTGGAATTTTTGAAGAAAAAATGGCAGGGAGTGTGAAAGTTTTGGACTTACTGCCGCAGTTTGCATCTGCGGTGGAGGAAGAAAACCTGGTAAATAAAGGGGACCGGGTACTGGTGGCGGTATCGGGCGGGCCGGATTCGGTGGCGCTTTTACATCTATTCTGCCGCCTGGCGCCGGCCTGGCAGCTTTCCGTACACTGTGCCCATATCAACCACCTGCTGCGGCCGGAAGCCGGGGAGGAAGCCGGGCTGGTGGCCGATCTGGCCCACCGGCTGGGGGTGCCGGTCCACCTGGCCCGGCGGGATGTGGCGGCTTACCGTGAGCAGCACGGCTTGAATCTGCAGGCGGCCGCCCGGGCGGTGCGTTACAGTTTCCTGGAGCAGACGGCGGCCAGCGTGCGGGCCGGGCGGATCGCTCTAGCCCACCATGCCGACGACCAGGCCGAGACGCTTCTTTTGCACCTGCTCTGGGGTGCGGGGAGCAGGGGCCTGGCGGCCATGCTGCCGGTCAGGCAGGATTTGTACATACGGCCCCTGCTGGGCCTGCGCAAGCAGCAGCTGGTGGATTATTGCCGTTTTTTTGAGCTGCCCTATGCGCTGGATCGCTCCAATCTGAAAACCGCCTACCGGCGCAATAAAATTCGCCTGGAGCTCATACCGCTGCTGCAAAAGCAGTATAATAGCAGTATTGTGGAAGTGCTGGCCCGCACGGCGGCCATTTTGGCGGCCGAAGACCAGTATCTGCAGGAGGCGGCGCAGGAGGCTTTGCAAAAGGTCAGCCGGCAGCAGCCGGCAGGAGCGGGCCGCCTGTGTCTGGAACTGGCCGGTTTTGCCGGACTACCAATCGCACTGCAGCGGCGGGTGCTGCGGCTGGCCTGGCGGCAGCTGGTATCCGGGCGGGAGCTGACTTTCGCCATGGTGGAAAAAGCCCGGCGGATGGCCCTGGCTGCTGCACCCGCCGGGCGGCTGGACTGGCCGGCCGGCGTGGTGCTGATTAAAAGGTACGGGCGCCTGGAAATATTTAAAGAAAGAGAGCAAGTGCCGGGCACCGCTATATCCCACGCCCAGGCCGGGAGCGAGGCCGGAGCCGGGCAGTGGTCAGAGCGGGAAAGCGGGCTTAAGGAGCCGCCTGGCGGGGCCTACCCCTTGCCCGTGCCGGGAGAGGCTGTATTGCCGGGCCAACAGGGCCGGATTGTGGCCAGCCTGCTTCCCGCCCGGGAAATTGCCGATCCAGCCGCCATCAGCGGTGACCAGGCCGTGCTGGATGCCGGCTCGATCCAGGGTGATCTGATGGTGCGCTGGCGCCGCCCGGGGGATTGGTTTGCGCCCCTGGGGCTGGAGGGCAGCATGAAGCTGAAAAAGTTTTTTATCGACCGGCGGGTGCCGCGCGAGGAGCGGGACCACATCCCGCTGGTGGTGGATGAAGCGGGCATTGTCTGGGTGGCCGGATTCGTCCCGGCGCATCGTTGCCGGGTTACCGAGCAGAGCAAAATGATTGTCCATTTGTCTTACCGGAAATAGCATTTTTTTTGTGCGCACAGGGGGAGTGGCATTATTGAACCGGGTCTTGCGGAACCTGAGCATTTACCTGTTAATCGTGCTGGTGATTGTGGCCCTGATGAAGTACGCCGCGCCGGAGACCACCACGGTGGAGCAGATTCGTTACGACCAGTTTCTGGAATTAATTAACCGCGGTGAAGTGGCCAGTGTGAGCATTCAGGCCGATGATGGCGTAAACCTGATTAGCGGCGAAACCAGAACCGGTAGCAAGTTTGAACTCACCGCACCGCAGAATGATCAGTTGCTGAACACCTTGCTCCAGGAGAAAAACATCCCGCGGCGGTATATCAAGCCGCCCCAGCCGGCCTGGTGGACCGGACTTTTGACCAGCCTGCTGCCCATATTGATTTTCGTTTTTCTGTTCTTCTTCCTCATGCAGCAGACCCAGGGCGGCGGCAACCGGGTGATGTCCTTCGGCAAGAGCCGCGCTCGCATGATCACCGATGACAAGCGGCGGGTGACCTTTGCCGATGTGGCCGGGGCCGATGAAGTGAAGGAAGAGCTGCAGGAAATTGTGGAGTTCTTGAAAAACCCCCACAAGTACAACGAGCTGGGGGCGCGCATCCCCAAGGGTGTTCTGCTCTTTGGCCCGCCCGGTACGGGCAAGACGCTGCTGGCCCGGGCGGTGGCCGGTGAGGCCGGGGTGCCCTTCTTTACCATCAGCGGTTCCGACTTTGTGGAGATGTTTGTGGGTGTGGGGGCCTCGCGGGTGCGCGACCTGTTCGACCAGGCCAAGAAAAACGCTCCCTGCATCGTGTTCATCGACGAGATTGATGCGGTGGGCCGGCAGCGGGGGGCCGGGCTGGGCGGCGGTCATGACGAGCGCGAGCAGACCCTCAACCAGCTGCTGGTAGAGATGGACGGTTTCGCCCCCAATGAAGGGATTATCATCATTGCCGCCACCAACCGGCCGGACATTCTGGACCCGGCGCTGCTGCGTCCGGGACGTTTCGACCGGCAGATTGTGGTGGATGTGCCCGACTTGAACGGGCGCAAGGATATTTTAAAAGTGCATGTGCGGGGCAAGCCGCTGGCCCCCGATGTGGACCTGGATGTGCTGGCGCGGCGCACCCCCGGTTTTACCGGGGCCGATCTGGCCAACCTGGTCAACGAGGCGGCCCTGCTGGCGGCCCGTTTCAATAAAAGGCAAATTGGCATGGATGAACTGGAAAACTCCATTGAACGGGTGATTGCCGGTCCCGAGAAAAAGTCCAAAGTGATCAGCGAAAAAGAAAAGCGGCTGGTTTCCTACCACGAGGCCGGTCACGCCCTGGTGGGCTATGTGCTGCCCAACACCGACCCGGTGCACAAAGTGAGCATCATTCCCCGCGGCCGGGCCGGTGGTTACACCCTGCTTCTGCCCAAGGAGGACCGCTACTATATGACCCGCTCCATGCTGCTGGACCAGGTGACCATGCTGCTGGGCGGCCGGGTGGCCGAAGCCGTGGTGCTCAAGGAGATCAGTACTGGAGCGCAGAACGACCTGGAACGGGCTACCGAAATTGTGCGGCGCATGGTCATGGAGTACGGCATGAGCGACGAGCTGGGGCCTCTCACGCTGGGGCGCAAGCAGGAGGCGGTCTTCCTGGGGCGTGACCTGGCCCGCGACCGCAACTACGGCGAGGAAGTGGCCTCGGCCATCGACCGGGAAGTGCGGCGCATTATCGACCAGAACTACAACCGGGCCCGGGAAATACTGGAGCGCTACATGGATGTGCTGCACCAGATTGCTGGCGCCCTGATGGAGAAAGAGACCCTGGAGGCCGAGGAATTTGCCGCCATCATGCGGGAAAACGGCATCGAACCGCACAAGGTGCAGTAAGCAGGTTTCTTTAGCTGTAGAGCCGGTCTTGCCGGTATGGCGGACAGGTTTGCGGAAAAAATATCACAGAAATCTTCCCTAAAGTTGAGAGGAGAGGCAAGCGGCAATGGAAAGAACCTATGTAATGATCAAGCCCGACGGGGTGCAGCGCGGGCTGGTGGGGGAAATTCTGGCTGCCTTTGAAAAAAAGGGCCTGAAGATGGTGGGGCTGAAAATGCTGCGCATTACTCCCGAACTGGCCGAGCGCCACTACGGTGAGCACAAGGGCAAACCCTTTTACGCCCCCCTGGTGGAGTACATCACCTCGGGGCCGGTGGTGGCCATGGTGCTGGAAGGCAAGGATGCCGTGCGCACCGTGCGGGAAATGATGGGGGCCACCGATCCCCTCAAGGCGGCGCCGGGCACCATCCGGGCCACTTACGGTATGGACATCGGCCGCAATGTCATCCACGGCTCGGACTCGCCCGCCAGTGCGGAGCGGGAGATTGGCATCTTTTTCCGTCCGGAGGAGCTGGTGGAATACAGCCGGACACTGGAATGCTGGATATATGAGTAGGCCAGAGAGCACCCTCTTTAGGGGGTGCCTTTGGCTTTTTCGGGAACTTGCAGCTCTTGCTGCAGTCACGGCCGGAGGTGGTTTTGGGGGGCTGGCAGCCGACCTGTTACTGTAAACATGTAAAGTGATAATTAATAAACATAATTTATAATAAAAATATTAAACCAAACAAAAATATTATCATTAGCAGGAATTCTCTGATGATTGCCGAAGTTAATTTAATATTTAGAAAGGGTGGTCAATTATGGCTGACCTTCAGCCGGGTATCAAGGGAAGCGCCAGTACATCCTGCACCGACCAGAATACCGCCATTGCCTACGGCAGCGGCAGCATCCGGGTTTTCGCCACCCCGGCCATGATCGGACTGATGGAGGAGGCGGCTCTCCAGTCGGTGCAGCCCTACCTGCCGCCCGGCCAGACCACGGTGGGAATAAAAGTGGATGTACAGCACCTGGCGGCCACACCGCCGGGTATGCAGGTCACCGCCACCTCGGAACTGGTGGAGGTGGACGGCCGGCGCCTGGTCTTCCGGGTGGAGGCGCGGGACGAGAAGGACCTGGTGGGCCAGGGGATCCATGAACGTTTCATCGTGCAGGTGGACAAGTTTTTAAGCCGGGCGGCGGCCAAACTGGGTTAGGCCGCGGCCGGGCCGGAATAATCCATATCACCATTTCTGGAAGGGAGAGGGAAAAGAGTATGCCCTACGATGCAACCAAGCTCAAGGACTATGAGATTGCCGAACTGGCGGAGAAGAACATGCCCACCCCCATGCAGTGGGCGGAGAAGCTGGGCCTGGACAAGGATGAGATCATCCCCTACGGCCGCATCTGCAAGCTGGATTTCATGAAGATCATCAAGCGGCTGGAAGGCCGTCCGGACGGCAAGTACATCAACGTTACCGCCATCACCCCCACTCCGCTGGGCGAAGGCAAAACCACCACCACCATGGGCCTGACCGAAGGTCTGGGCAAGCGGGGCATGAATGTGGGCGCAGCCATTCGCCAGCCATCCGGCGGCCCCACCTTCAACATCAAGGGCACCGCGGCCGGGGGCGGCAACGCGCTGGCCATCCCCATGACCGAGTTCTCTCTGGGCCTGACCGGCGACCTGAACGACATCGTCAACGCCCACAACCTGTGCATGGTGGCCCTGACCGCCCGCATGCAGCATGAGCGCAACTATGACGATGCCGAGCTGGCCAAGCGCAACCTGCGCCGCCTGGACATCGACCCCACCAACGTGCAGATGGGCTGGGTCATCGACTTCTGCGCTCAGGCCCTGCGCAACATCATCATTGGTATCGGCGGCAAGATGGACGGCTACATGATGCAGTCCAAGTTCGGCATTGCCGTGAGTTCCGAGCTGATGGCCATCCTGGCTGTGGCTACCGACCTCAAGGATCTGCGCCAGCGCATCGGCAAGATCATCGTGGCCTACGACAAAAAGGGCCGCCCGGTGACCGCCGAGGACCTGGAAGTGGCCGGCGCCATGACTGCCTTCATGCGCAACGCCATCAACCCCACCCTGATCAGCACGGCCGAATACCAGCCCGTCCTGGTGCACGCCGGTCCCTTCGCCAACATCGCCATCGGGCAGTCCTCCATCATCGCCGACCGCATTGGTCTGAAGATGTTCGACTACCACATCACCGAGAGCGGCTTTGCTGCCGACATCGGCTTTGAAAAGTTCTGGAACGTCAAGTGCCGCATGAGCGGGCTTACTCCCAACGTGTCCGTGGTCACCACCACCATCCGCGCCCTCAAGATGCACGGCGGTGGTCCCAAAGTAGTGCCGGGCCGTCCCCTGCCCGAAGAATACACCAAGGAAAACCTGGAGCTGCTGGAAAAGGGTATTCCCAACCTGCTGCACCACATCGGCATTGTGCGTAAAGCGGGCATCAACCCCGTGGTGTGCATCAACGCTTTCCACACCGACACCAAGGAAGAGATTGCCATGGTGCGCCGCTATGCCGAGCAGGCCGGCGCCCGCTGCGCCCTGTCCGAGCACTGGCTCAAGGGCGGCGAAGGTGCCTTGGAGCTGGCCGACGCGGTCATCGACGCCTGCAACGAAAAAGTGGACTTCAAGTTCCTCTATCCGCTGGAAATGCCGCTGCGCCAGCGCGTGGAAACCATCGCCCGCGAAGTCTACGGCGCCGACGGCGTGACCTGGACGCCGGAAGCCGAAGCCAAGGCCAAGATGTTCGAGGAAAATCCCGAATACAGAGACTTTGCCACTATGATGGTCAAGACCCACCTCTCCTTAAGTGCCGACCCCAACCTGAAGGGCGTGCCCAAGGGCTGGGTGCTGCCGGTGCGCGACGTGCTCATCTTTGCCGGCGCCAAGTTCCTCTGCCCCATGACCGGTACCATCAGCCTGATGCCCGGCACCAGCTCCGACCCGGCCTTCCGCCGTATCGACGTGGATGTGGAGACCGGCGCGGTGAAGGGTCTGTTCTAAAGACTGGCGTTAATAACCTGATCACCCCCTGGATACAGAAAAAAGCCCCCGGATTTTTGGCCGGGGGCTTTTATATGACCGGGTAGCGCCAAAGGGGTCATTTTGTCTGCTCAGGGCAGGATATAGGCAGTGAAATGTATGAAAAATGTGCGGGCGAGTGGGCGGGAACAATGGTGCATAAAGACGCTGTAAAGCCTAATAATTTATGTGTATGATTGTTTACATTGATGAACAGGCCGTAATGGTCTTATTGGGGCATTGAATGGACAAAAATATTATCCGGACGCAAGTAAAATTATTGACACGCGAAGGGCGGGCATCTATAATGTAGGTGTTTATGTGCATAGATAAAAACATAAGCAAAACAAATTTTTAGCTGAAACTTATAGCAGGAGGAGAAAAGCTCATGTCCAGACCGCCCAAGTGCCGCCGCGTGGAATACATTCCAGAACTGACCTTCTTTAAGCCGGCCGGGGTGCCCTTAAGCGCCCTTTCCGAGGTTACTGTGACCATTGAGGAAGTAGAGGCCATTCGCTTAAAAGACCTGCTGGGCCTGGAGCAGGAAGAATGCGCCGAAAAAATGGGCGTTTCCCGCCCCACCTACCACCGCATTCTCATTGCCGCCCGCAGCAAAATTGCCGATGCTTTGGTCAACGGCAAAGCCATCCGCATGGAAGGCGGCCACTTCCAGCTGGTGATGAAGCGCTTCAAATGCAGCCGCTGCCACCACGAGTGGGAAATTCCTTGCGGTCAGGGCCAGCGTTTTTCCGAAATGAAATGCCCCCAGTGTGCCGAGCGGGACATCTACCGCATCAACCTGGACGGTACGCCCTTCAACTGCCACCGCTGGCAGGACGGGCGGGAGAAGGAGTTGGAGTGAAATATTATTATAATTCTGTTCAAATACCCTCTGGACAGCCCGGCAAATAGGTGGTATGATGCTGGCAAGGGACGCTGGCCGGTGTGAGGCCGGTAGAGCGACTCTGGTTGTTTGGACAATTATATAGCTACCGCGCAGGTGCCCCGGCTTTGCCGGGGTGAAAAGGGAACCGGGTGCAAATCCCGGACGGTCCGGCCACTGTAAGTGGGGAGCCCTTTTAGCGCAGTCCACCGTCCCCAAGGGGCGGCAGTCACTGGGCGATGAGCCCGGCCAGTAATGGCGGGGTGCCCGGGAAGGCTGGAGCTAAAAGCGGTGTGGATCCACAAGTCAGGAGACCTGCCTGGGCGGAATGCAGTATCGCCTTCCGAGGAAAGGCCGGTGCTGGGCTGCTCGTTTACCTGGTTACTTACCGGGTAGCTTTCTAGGTGCAGACAAAGCCCCGCTTTCCTTTACGGGAAAGCGGGGCTTTAATTTTTAACCCCATCCTTATCATTCATCTCCTACCCTTATATTTCTCCTCTTGTTCACCGGCGGGACAGCCGTTCCGCCGGGACCATTCTTTTTTCCACTCCCCGGCCGGCGGGGTAAGCCGGTGGGTAAAAATAGATGAGTAATTTTGTGGGAGGTATGTGCAATGGGGCAGCTGGCGGGATTTAAGGGAGTGTTTAACCGCGCGGCCTGTAGCAGAGCAAGAGGGTGTACGGGGGCGGTATGGCCGGTTTTTCTGGCCCTGCTGCTGGTTCTGGCGGGTCTTTTCTCCCCGTCCAGGGCACCGGCCGCCCAGATTGGCGATCAGCAGCTCAAGAGCAAGGCGGTGGAGTTTATTCAGGGGCGTTTTGCCGCCGGTGAGGATCTGGACGGCTACACCGCCCATATTTTGCTGTTGGCCGGTGAGGAGCTGGGCGGCAGCAAATGGACGGCGGCGGCCAAACGCACGGCCGGTGACGCCAGTTTGCAAAACCGGCTGGTGGTGCTGGCCGGACTACTGGGCGACCGGGTTTCGCCGGTCAGTTATATCATGGGCACCCAGAACCCGGACGGCAGTTTCGGTCCCTACGCCAACCTTTATGGCACCAAAGCGGCCCTGCAGGCCCTGGCGGAAGCCCGAAAGAAAAACTGGCTGCCAGATGGGGAAAGCGGTGTGCTGGAGGGGGCTATCACCCGGGCGGTGGGCTACCTGCACAGTGAGTATCAGAAAAACAGCGGGCAGTACGCTGCCGCCGGGCAGTTTGACTATCGCTGTGTGCAGGCGCTGGCAGTAGCCGGAGAGGATCTTAAGGCGGACAAATGGCGGGCAAGCGCCGGCAGTTTGTACGACCAGGTGCTGAGCACGGCTGAGCAGGCTTATGGCAGCAGCGATAGCCTGGGAGCGGGGGAACTGGCCAAACACCTGCTGGCGGTGGTGGCGGTGGAGCCGCAGCATGATTTGGTCAACCAGTTGGCCGGGGCCATTCTGACTAAACAGCAAACGGTAAACGGGCAGGTTTATTTTGGTGACAGCATCTATGAAGATGTGCTGGTGCTGACCGCACTGGGCCAGGCCGGTAAACTATCCGGGCTGGATCAGCAGGCCGCCCTGGCCTATCTGAACCGCTACAAACACACCCATCAGAACTCCTGGGGGCAGGCAGCCGGGGTAGCCTGGGGCAGCTATGAGCCCGAGGAGGCCGATTTGACCGGCCAGGTGCTGACCGCCTTGAGCTACTTTTCCACCGCCGGCACGGCGGGCAGTGAGGTAGCCCGAGATATTGAGGCTGGTTTTATCTATCTGAAGGACATCCAGGATCGTGATACCGGGGCCATCCGGGTGCAGTATGACAGCACCTTTGCCAGCGCCGAGGTGTTGCTGGCCGCCCTGGCCAATAACCGCCCGGCGACCGAGCTGACAGTGAAATCGCGCAGCAAGACCCTGGCCGGGTGCCTGCAGGCGTTAAACCACTGGCCGGAGCAGAATGAGCTGAAAGAGCGGCTGGCCAGCCTGCTGGCCGGGCGGCAGATTAAGGAGGGTGCCGGGGCCGGTTCTTTTGAAAACAGCGTCTACAGCGACTTCTGGGTGCTGCTGGCCCTGGGCGAGACCGGACAGCTGGGCCAGATTGACCAGAGCGCCGCCCGCGCTTATGTCTTGAGCAAACAGGCGGCGGACGGCTCCTGGGGGGAAACCTTTGATCAATACTACCCCGACTTTCTTTCCACCGCCCAGGCCCTGCGGGTCCTGAAATATCTGCCCGGCTACCAGGAGGCGGCGGTGCAGCAGGCGGTACAAAAGGGACTGGCTTACTTGAAAGGCCTGCAGCAGGCCGATGGCGGCGTATATGCCACCCCTTTTGACGACCCGGCGGTGGACAACGCCGAGCTGCTGCTCACTTTAAAACACTTGGGTCAAGATGCCGCCCGCTGGAAGAACAGCGCCGGTAAAACCCCGCTGGATTACCTGCGGCAAAACAGCTATAACGCGGCCGACGGTACCTTCGGGGCTGCCCGTAACACCATGGATGCCACCTGGGTGCTGACCGCTGTGCTGGCTTGGCCGGACAGTGCGGGCAGCAGCGAAAGTGGCGGGGGTGGTAGCGGCGGCAGTGGCGGCGGGACGGTTACTGCTGCCGTCAAGGTGTACATTGCGGTGCAGGGCCGGGATGGAGAACTGCTTTTCCGCCCCGGGCTGGTGGAGGTGGAAGCCGGCGGCCGCTGGGGGCTGACCGCCCTGGGAGCGCTGGAAGCCACCGGCCTGAGCTTCACCCATCGCGATGGCTTTGTGACGGCCATTGCCGGGCAGGCCAACAGCGGTATGCAGGGCTGGATGTACAGTGTGAACGGCCAGGTGCCCATGGTGCTGGCCAGCCAGAAGGCGGTGCAGGCCAGGGATAAAGTGATTTGGTGGTACAGCAAGGATATGAACAATCCTGTGCCCACCTGGAATGAGCTGGAAAAACAAAACAATACCGGGAGCAGCGGCGGGGTCAGTAATGCAGCCAGTGCAGCCGTCAGCCCGAGCGGGTTAAAACTGCCGGCTGGAGAAAAGGCCCTCCAGGAACTGGGCAGTTTGACCGGCGGCGCGGCTTCCCTGGAGCAGGCGGGGCAGGCGGTGCGCCTGCTGGCCGCAGCGATAAGGCCGGCTTATCAAGATTTGCGGCGGCTGCAGAAGGAACTGGCCGGCCATCAGGCCGCCCTGGAGAAGGATCTGAAAAAGGGTGAAAATGCTCTCCTGAAGGATCAGGCCGGTGAGGCCGCCCTGCTGGTGCCCGAAGGGGCGCTGGCGGCAGCTGGCCGGGTGACCCTGCGCGAGGTGAGCAGCGGCCTGCCGGCAGAGGCCAAAAGCGCCCTGCCCTCCGGCTGGCGGGTGGTTTCTACCTGCTACAAGCTGGAACTGCCGGCGCTGACAACCGGAAAATCCCTGCAATTGATGCTGAAGTCCGCCTGGCCGGCATATTTAAAAGGAGAGAATCTGCAACCGGCCCTGTGGACGGCCGGACAAAAGTGGCTGACCCTGCCCGCCGTGCTGGACGAGGCCGGCCGGCAGGTACTGGCCCGGGTGGAACAGGGTGGCTACCTGGTACTCTTATACCGGAGCAAGCAGGTGTCCTTCTTGGATCTGCAGGACGAGCAGTGGCAGTGGGCCCGGCCGGCGGTGCAGGAACTGGCCGCCTGGGAAGTAGTCAACGGGGTGGGGCAGGACAGGTTTGCCCCGCAGCGGTCGCTCAGCCGGGCCGAGCTGGCCGCCCTGCTCAGCCGGATGCTGGGGTTATCCTGGGAGAACGGCAACGCAGCACAGTTTAGCGATGTGCAGGCCAGCGACTGGTATGCTCCGGCCGTGACCGCCGTGCGCCGGGCTGGCTTGATGCAAGGCGATGCCGGGGGGGTATTTGCGCCGCAGCGTCCCATTAGTCGGCAGGAGTTTCTGGTGGTGCTGGCCCGGGCCTGGGAACTGGCCGCCGGCGAACAAGCCCTTTCCTTTGCCGATGCTGCCGGGGTGGCCGACTGGGCCCGGGAGGGTGTGCAGGCGGCAGTGCGGGCCGGTTTGGTGCGGGGTGATGCCCAGGGAAGGCTTAATCCTGCGGCACCCCTGACCAGAGCCGAATGCGCGGTGATCCTGCAGCGGGCTTTGCAGCTGGAAATGACGCCCTAGAGGTGCAGTGCACACCAATGATGATGGGCCGGCCGGGAGGTTGGGAAAGCTTCCGGCCGGCTTTTGAGGAGTGTATACCGTGAACCGGCGAAGTAATGCGTTGATTTATTTGGTACCGCTGTTGTTCATATTGGTCGCCCTGCTGGGACCCCTTTTCTACAATTACTGGCAGGATACTGACAGGGGAACTGCTTTGGCCGGGCCGGAGGCGGCACAGCAAATACCGGAGACAGGGGCAGGAACCGGGAGCAATGGTCAGCCCGTCAATACCGCTTCCCGGGTGGATGCCGGGCCCGGTGCCGGCAGCGCGGGGGGTGTTGGCGGTACTGCTGCCGATGGCGGTAGCGGGCTGACGGTGCAGGATAAGGGGGAAGGTAAACCGGGCAGTACCGGAGCCTACCCCGCGCCGGGGGCGGCGGGCCAGGGTTCCGGAGCGGAGCGGAATGGGGTTGCTGGCAGCGTTGCTGGCGGAGCAACTGCCGGGTCGACGACAGCCAGGCCGCCCGCTTCTCCCGGCGGGGCGGATGAGCTTGGCCGGGAGAAGAGCGGGTATGACCGCGGTATGGTGGGGCTGGCGGTAGTTGGCCGCCAGGGTGAGCTGCTGTTCGGCCCGGCGCTGCTGCCCCTGCCGGCCGCCGGCCGGACACCACCCACTGCCCTGGATGTGCTGGACCTGGCCGGTCTGGGCTACCAGCTTTCATCCCGCTTTCCCGGCTTTGTAACCGCCATTGCCGGGCAGGAAAACAAAGGCCAGGCGGGCTGGATGTACAAGGTGAATCAGGAAATCCCCGCCGTGACCGCCGACCGCAAAACCCTGCAGCCCGGAGACAAAGTGATCTGGTGGTACAGTAACAAAATGGGTGATCCGGTGCCCGTCTGGGAGGAATTGAAAAGGTAAGTCATGTGGCACAAACTTTTTTACCGGGAGCGGGGCAGCTGGCTGCAGAGCTGGCATCCGCTGGCGGCCCTGGTTTACCTGGGTGCCCTGCTGGTGTTGGCTTTGAGTACGGACCATCCTTTATATCTGCTGGCGGCCCTGGGTTTGGTGGTGGCCGGTATTACCGCCCTGGGGGCCTGGGAAGCGGGGGAGTACTTTTTACGCCCCGGCCTCTACATGGCGGCGCTGGCCGCCCTGCTCAACCCACTGCTCATTCGGGCGGGGCATACCGTGCTTGGGCACCTGCCCCTGCCCGGCGGGCCGCCGGTGACCATGGAAGCGCTCTGTTATGGCGCGGCCAGCGGGGTGCGCTTGCTGGCCGTTTTGGGAGTATTTGTCATCTTCAACCAGCTCATTCACCCCGATCGCCTGCTGGGCCTGCTGGCCCGTCCGGCCCGGCGCCTTGCTCTGCTGCTGGCATTGAGCACCCGGCTGGTGCCCCGCCTGGCCCTGAACTTGCATAACATTGTAGAAGTGCAGACTTTGCGCGGGGTGGATTTTGGCCGGGGCGGCCTGAAGGAGCGGGCGGGCAAATATTTAACCGTGTTTAACATTCTGCTGCTTACGGCGCTGGAGGACGCTTTCCAGACTGCCGAGGCCATGCAGGCCCGGGCGCTGGGCAGCGGCCCGGCCAGCCGCTACAGCCGGGAAAAATGGCGCCGGCGGGATACCCTGGTGGCCGGCAGCAGTGTGCTGGCGGTGGGGCTGACGGCCTGGTCGATCATGGGCGGCGCGGCTGCTTTTATCTATTATCCACGACTTTCACCTCTGCTGGCCGGCAAACAAACCGGGGCAATTTTGCTGGCCCTGTTCCTGCTGCTGGGCTGGCCGGCCCCGGCCGGATGGGGGGAAAAATATTGGCGCTACTGGAAATCAAAGAGCTGACCTACTATTACCCGGCTGCCGAGCGTCCGGCCCTGCAGGGGATAAATCTGCGTATTCATCCGGGCGAGTTTGTGCTTTTACTGGGCGGTTCGGGCAGCGGCAAGTCCACCCTGGCCCGGGCCCTGGCCGGTCTGGTGCCCGAGTTTTACGGTGGGCGGATGGGGGGCGAGGTGTTTTTCCAGGGCTGCCCCTTAAGCCGGATGGATCAAAGGCAGCTGGCCCGCCGGGTGGGTATGGTCTTTCAGGAGCCGGAAAACCAGCTGGTCATGCTGGGTGCCGAGGCCGAAGTGGCCTTTGGCCTGGAAAATCTGGGGATGGCCGCTGACCAGATGCGCCAGCGGGTGGCTGAAGTGCTGGGTTTTCTGGACCTGCAGGAGGCGGCCCGGCGCTATTCGGTCACCCTGTCGGGTGGCGAAAAGCAAAAGCTGGCTATAGGGGCGGTATTGGCTATGCAGCCCTGGGTGCTGATTCTGGATGAGCCCACATCCCAGCTTGATCCCGGGGCGGCCGAGGAAATATTGGAGCTGCTCCGGCGCCTGCACGAGGATTTTGGCCTGACCATTGTGCTGGTGGAGCAACGCCTGGAGCGCTGCTATCATCTGGCCGATCGGGTAGTGCTGCTGGAGGCGGGGCGGCTGGCTTTCCAGGGCTCACCAGCTGCGGCAGCCGCCTGGCAGGTGGAGCGGGGCTGGCCCTTTGTGCCCTCCCTGGCCTCCCTGTTTGCCCGGGCCGGTGTGGCAAAGCCGCCCCTTACCGTAGGGGAGGCCCGGCGCCTCTGGGAGCAAATGGGCGAAAAACAGCGGCAGGCCGTGTGGCGGGCGGCGACAGAGGCCGGGTTGCTATTACTCAGCCGTTCGGCAGGCAGCGGGCATAGTGAGGCGCATGGTGCCGCCAGCCGGACGGTAAAGCGGTTTTTTTCCTCC
The DNA here is from genome assembly GCF_052744395.1 of Desulfurispora sp. Classification (NCBI taxonomy): domain Bacteria; kingdom Bacillati; phylum Bacillota; class Clostridia; order Eubacteriales; family Desulfurisporaceae; genus Desulfurispora; species Desulfurispora sp. The sequence continues at coordinate 29,515 of NZ_JBRAJI010000025.1, forward strand.
AGCGGGGAGATGAAGGAAAGTGCTGGTGGCGGGGTGGAGGAAAAAAAAGACGCCGGGAGGCGGCACAAAACCGCCCGGCAGCCTTCTCTGGTAGAGGCGCGCGGTGTCTGGTTGGCCTATCCCGCAAAGGGCGATGTGCTGCGCGGAGTAGACCTGCAGCTGGCGCCTGGCGACATCCTGGCCCTGCTCGGTCCCAACGGAGCGGGCAAGACCACCCTGTTAAAGGTGCTCACCGGCCTTTTAAAACCGGCCGCCGGACGGGTGCGGGTGCAGGGGCGGGATTTGTCCGCCATTCCCCGCAGTGCCCTGGGCCGGCTGGTGGGGTATCTATCCCAGCAGCCGGGCGACTACCTTTACCACAACACGCTGGAGGAAGAAATCCTGTTTACCCGGCGCAATCTGGGGCTGCCAACCGAAGGGGAGTACGTTGGGGAATTGCTGGCCGCCCTGCAACTGGCAGAGTATCGCTATTGCCACCCTCGGGATTTGAGCAGCGGCCAGCGCCAGCGGGCCGCCCTGGCCGCCGTGCTGGCCGCCGAACCGCCCCTTGGGCTGCTGGACGAGCCCACCCGGGGGCTGGACGCCCGGCTGAAGCGGGAACTGGGCGAAATGCTGCAAAAACTGGCCGGTGAGGGGCGGGGCATCATCCTGGTCACCCACGATGTGGAGTTTGCGGCCAGCTATGCTCAGCAGGCTGCCCTTTTGTTTGCCGGTGAAATTGTTGCCCGGGGTGAGGCGGCTCCGGTGCTGGAGCGCTCCCTGTTTTATGCGCCTCAGATCAGCCGCTTCTGGGGCCTGGTAAGGCGGAATGAGGAAGCGTCCGGACAGGAAAACATTACCGCAAGTTGGAGCGGCCGCCGGATGTAAAGGTAAATGAGGGCCGGTCCAACCGAGGCAGTTACCGGATAGAGTAGCGGTTGTTCCCAAAGATTTTGGCCCTGGTTCTCGGCCGGTGGGCAATGTTACTGGTTCGGGAGGGATGCTGCTTTCAGGAGGTGGCCGGGTTGAAGAAGAAAACTCCAGGCAATAAAATGGCCGGCTGGCGGGGGCTAATCTGTGGCGGTGCGGGACTGCTCTTAATTGTCTGCAGTATCGTGCCCGGGGCACCACTGTCCGGCCAGCCCTGGGAGCGGTTGCTGGCCGAGGTGATGGTACTGCTCATATTCTATGCTATCTGGGATCTGGAGGGCAGCCACCTTTCCCCCCGGGAGCTGGCCGTGCCTGCCGTGCTGGGTGCTGTGGCCGCGGCCGGGCGGGTGGCGCTAGCGGCCGTGCCCGGCGTGCAGCCGGTGACCTTTCTGGTTATTGCCAGCGGTTATGTGCTGGGGGCGCGGGCGGGCTGGCTGGTGGGGGGCTGTGCCGTGCTGGCCTCCAACTTTTTCCTGGGACACGGCCCCTGGACACCCTACCAGATGGTCAGCTGGGGCCTGGCCGGGGCCAGCGCTGCGCTGCTGGCCCGCCTGCGGCCGGGGGGCGGCCCGTGGCTGCTGGCCGGGTTTTGCTTTGCCTGGGGCTATTTCTACGGCTGGATCATGAATCTGTGGTTCTGGCTCAATTTTGTGGCCGTGCACAACTGGTCGTCTTTCCTGGGTGCCTATGCCGCCAGCTTCGGGCTGGATACCCTGTATGCCCTGGGCAATGCCTTTTTTGCCCTCACCTGCGGGCCGGCTACCCTGGGTATTTTACAGCGGGCCCGGCGGCGGCTCAAGGTGCAGCGGTTGGAGCAAGTGGCGGAACATGCCGGTCCCTGGTGAAGAAGAAGCAGCAATTTTTCATGCGACAAAACCAAAGGCGGGAGATGCCGTGCTGGTTGATTACCCCTGCTGGCTGTTGCCCGGGATGATCCCGGACATATACTGCTTTCTCTTTCAGCAACATACCTTTTTGATTGCCGCCGCCCGGCCGCTTGAGGTGTTGGGTTCGGCTGTGCTGGGCGGAGAAAGGCAGACCGCCCGTTATATTTTTAACCATACGGTGGACAAGGATTATGCCTCACCCCATCCGGAGCGGGACCTGGCCCTCCTGGCGCGCGACATGGGAGTGGGAGAACAGGCCGTGGGCCTGATGACCGCAGTGGATGTCCGGCACACCGTTACGCAGCTGGAAAAGCATGGCGATCTGGTGGTGGCAGTTTTTGCCACGGTGGGTGTGGGCAATCTTTGCTCGGCCGGTGTGGCTGCGCCCTGGCCACCCCGGGCTGGAGACCAGCATGGTTCTCTTTCCAACCGGCAGGCAGCGGGTCCGGTTACGGTAAGTTCGCCAAAGAGATGGGGCCGGGTGAAAAGCTGCGGCCAGGATGGCAGCGGGCGTTATTACTCGCCGGGGACAATCAATCTTATTGTCCTGGTGGACGGCAATTTGAGCCGTCCCGCCATGGTCAATGCAGTAATTACGGCCACCGAAGCCAAGGTGCTGGCGCTGCAGCAGGCCGGCCTGCGCCTGCCCGATGGCCGTCCGGCCACCGGCACCACCACCGACGCGCTGGTCATCGCCTGTACCGGTCGGGGGCCGCTCTTGCCCTATGCCGGGGCGGCCACCACGGTGGGTAGAATGATCGGTCAGGCGGTGCACCGGGCGGTGGAGGAGGGCATAGCCATCTACCAGGAAAAATATTCTTGACCTGTGGGAGCAGCCGTAGGACTGCTGCTGATCAATTTTCTCAAGGCCCGTGCGGGCAGTGATGGCGAGATCATAGCCTACAACATGGCCATGAAGATAAAAGTGAACCGTTGTCCGCCGTAAAAGGCGGACTTATTTATTATTATCCGGCATTAAATATTCAGAATTGCAGGAAATAGCTTGAAGATAGAGAAATCAGACTTATCCTTTGTGAATGGGGGCCTGTTTTCCTATGCGCCTGGGTTATTTTTGCAGCTACACTCCCGAGGAGATCATCATGGCCGCCGGCTGCCAGCCGGTACGGCTTTTCCCCACCTGCGCGCCGGGCGGTGCGGCCGACCGGCACCTGCAAACCTTTGCCTGCGGTTATGCCCGCAGTGCCCTGGAGTACCTGCTGGGTGGCAGTACGGATGGTCTAGATGGGGTAATCATTCCGGCTGCCTGCGATTCTATGCGGGCGGTGGCCGAAATACTGCGCCTGACTTTCCCGGCTCGCTTTGTGTTTTTCCTCAATTTGCCCCTGCGCCTGGACAGCCCGGCTGCCGCACATTTTTACTGCAGCGAGCTGGCAGCGCTGCTGCTGGCCCTGGAGCAATACACCGGCCGCAGCGTGACGGCACAGCAGCTGGAGGAGGCTATAGCCCTCATGGCCAATTTGCGGGTCGGCCTGGGGCGACTGTGGTACGGGGTGGAACAGGCGGGACAGGCCGGTGGAATGGCGGAAATAGCACCTCCGGCGGTGCCGGGGACGGATTGCCGGCAGGCGGCAGAAAATGCCGGCCAGGAAGGTAGGTGCGCCAGCTGGCATTCGCTGCGCCGCTTTGTCCTCCTGCAGCGCTGGCTGGGCATGGACCGGCAGGCGGCGCTGAGCGAGCTGCAGGAGTTGCTGTTGACGGTGGCCGCGGAAAGGTCAGAGGAGGGGGCACAAACAGCTGTCTGCCCACCGGTGTCTGCCGGCTCCCCTGTGCTGGCCATTGGGGCCAGCCTGGCCGATGTGGCCTGGCTGGAGATACTGGAAAAAGGGGGACTTAAGGTGGTGGGTGACGACCTGTGCAGCGGCAGCCGCTATTTTGTTTCCCTGCCCGAGCCAGCGGGGCGGGGGTGCCCTGCTCTTATTTCGGGAGAGGAACCTGGCGGTTGCAGCGCGACCGGGGAAACACACTCCGGCAGTGCTGTCCCGCAGGAGGAAAAAGAGCGGCAGGTTTTGCTGGCAGATCTGGCCGGGCACTATATCAACCGCATCCCCTGCCCCACCAAATTTCCGGCGGCGCCCAAGCGGGAGCTGTTCTGGCAGTGGCTCCAGCAACACTGCCGGCCGGTCGGGGTGGTTTATTTCCAGAACATCTATTGTGAGCCGCACGGTTTTGATTTCCCTCACTTGAAAGCCTGGTGGGCGGAAAAGGGCTTGCCGCTGTTGCGCCTGGATGTGGAACCGGGCCGGCCGCCCGGTGAGGCCGAACTGACACGGGTGCAGGCCTTTGCCGAAATGCTGGGGGGTGGAAAAGCATGAGCAGTCGAAAGTTAAAGTGTGCCGGTCAGTTGAAAAACCTGGGCATGGGTTACTACATGGGCGCTATGGCGGCCAAAAGCGCCGGCCAGCCTGTGGCCTGGATCACCAGCGGTGCGCCGGTGGAGATGCTTTACGCCCACGGCATCTTCCCCTTTTATCCGGAGAACTACGGCACACTGTGCGGCAGCCGCCGCCAGTCCCAGGAACTGTGCCAGGCCGCCGAGGCCCACGGTTATAATCAGGACCTTTGTTCCTATGCCCGCTGTACCCTGGGCTCGGTGCTGGAGGGCAAAGGGCCGCTGGGTCCGCTGCCGCCCCCCGATCTGCTGGTGACGGCCAAAAATATCTGCCACACCGTGATCAAATGGTGGGAAGTGCTGGCCCGGCACTACAACTGTCCGCTTTTTGTGCTGGATACCCCTTTTGTGCGGGGTGAGGTCACGCCGCAGCAGCTGGATTATGTGGCCGGACAGCTGCGCGAACTGGCCGATTTTCTAGAGCGGGTCACCGGCCGCCCCTTCGATCTGGACAAATTCCGGGCCACCCTGGAACTGGCCGACCGGGGGGCGGCCCTGTGGCAAAAGGTGCTGGACAGCCGACGCCACCGGCCCTGTCCGCTGACCTCGTTGGATATGTTCACGGGCATGTTTCCCATTGTCACCCTGCGGGGCACCGAGTACTGCCCGCAATTTTACAGCACTTTGCTGGCCGAGGTGCAGGAAAGGACGGCCGCCGGCCAGGGGGAGGTGGAGGGAGAAAAGCACCGCCTGCTCTGGGACAACATCGCCATCTGGTACAATTTCGGCCTGATGGAGCATTTCCACGCCCGGGGCGCAGTCTTCGTGGCCGAAACCTATACCGCGGCCTGGGGTCACTACCGCTTTGCCGCAGACGAGGCGGACATCTGGCGGACCTACGCCCGGCCCTATACCGAAACGCTGCTGAACATCGATTTGGACCTGCGCTATGCCCAGATGGCCCGGGCCATCCGCGACTTCGTCATTGATGGGGTGGTACTGCACTCCAACCGCAGCTGCAAGACCTACTCCCTGGGCCAGATGGATCTGGCCCGGCGCCTGCAGAATGAGCTGGGCGTGCCCGTGCTGCTGCTGGAGGCCGACATGACCGATCCCCGGGCCTTTGCCGAAGGCCCGGCCCTTACCCGGATCGAGGCTTTTTTGGAGATGCTGGGGTAGAAATATCGCGCCAGAGGGTTACCGGATGTCGACCACGCAGGTTAAAATAGACCTGCGTGGTTTTAATTTTGGCTTTAAAATGGAGTAGTGGCTAAATATTGCCATCAAGCTGCAATTTACGACATTATTTCGGTTTTGTTATAATTAGGAGTCGTATTATTCTTTTTTATTTTGCCGTTAAAGGAATATAGGGAGTTATGGGTCAGATGGGGAAACGGGTACAAAAAAGTAAGTTCTGCCGGTATGTGCTTTGGTTTTTGGCCCTATTGTTGTTGTCCAGCCTGTCCGGATGTGCGAAAGGCAGTACACCTTATATTGATTTTCGCCAGCATGAGGAACGAGTGGCTGAGGAAAGCAAGCGGGTACAGTCGCCCAAGCCGCTGCGCATAGCCCTGGCTTCGGTTATTTCACCCAAGGATACGGTGGTGTATTACCGGCAGCTGGCGGATTATATTGGGGAAAAAATGCACCGGCCGGTGGCTTTGCTGCAAAGGAGCACTTATGAGGAGGTCAATATGCTGCTGGCCAATGGCGATGCCGATATTGCCTTTGCTTCCACGGGGTCCTATTGCTCCTACCGGGGCATGAGCGAGATTGAGATCCTGGCCATGGTGGAACACCGGGGAACCAGCGCTTACCGGGCACTGGTGGTTGTGCCCGCGGACAGCGGGGCCCGGAGTATCGAGGACCTGCAGGGCCAGACTTTTGCTTTTACCGATCCTTTGAGCAACTCCGGGCGCATGATTATCTTAAAATATTTGCAGGAACGGCAGAAGACACCGGAAACTTTTTTTCAGCGTTATGTGTATACATACAGCCATGATAAATCGCTGCGGGCGGTGGCTAACAGGCTGGTGGACGGAGCATCGGTTGACAGCATGATTTATGATTTGATGCAAGAAAAGAATCCGGCCGAGGCGGCCAAAGTGAAGGTGATAGCCAGTTTTGGCCCCTTCCCCACTGGTCCGGTGGTGGTGCGCAAAGAGCTGGGCAGTGCTCTCAAAGAGCAGCTCCGGGAGGTGTTTTTGAGCTGTCATACCCGGGAGGGTCTTAAGCATGCACTTAAGGGGCTGCTCATTGATCGCTTTGTTTTGCCTCAGCCAGAATTATATGAACCGCTGCGCCAATTTTATGGACAGGCAGGTTGATATATTTAAAATGTGGAAGCAATCCAGCTTATATTACAAAATTAACGGCATAATCATGGGCATCCTGTTGCTTTTCAGTCTCAGTAGCTGGATGCTGATCAAAAGCACAGTGATGGATTTGCTGGGACACCAGCTGGAAAAACGAGGACAGGAACTGGGGAGGTATATTGCCGCCCTGGTGGCCGATGATGTTTTGCTGGACAATTATTACAATATTCACGAGCTGATTAACAAGACCAGATCCCGGGTGGAAGATCTGAGATATATCTTGATTACCGACCATAACGGCCGGGTTATTGCCCATACTTTTGGTCGGAGCTTGCCGCGGGGATTAAGCCAGCTAAGAAGCGGTGGCCGTGAGGGAATCATCCGTTTTGACAGTAACGAGGGGTTTATCCGGGAGATTATGGTCCCCATAGAAAATGGCAACGTGGGCTATGTGCGGGTGGGGATGTCGGAAAAGAGTACCCGGGAATTGCTGGGCCGGACCACCCGGCGGATCTTGCTGGGCATTGTGCTGGCCTGTTCTTTAGCCGTGTTGCTGGCCACCAGGCTGACCTCGGTAATCATTAATCCCATTTACCGCCTGGTCAAAGCGGCCCGGGAAATTGGCCGGGGGCAATTTGCGGTGCGCGTTCCGGTCGGTGCCCAGGACGAAGTGGGGCTTTTGGCGGCGGCTTTTAATGAAATGGCAGCCGGCCTGCAGCAAAAAGCAAAGGAAAACAATCTTTTGCTGGCCGAACTCAGGCGCAAAGAGGCCATGCGCACCTACTTAATCCAAAGGCTTTTTACCGTGCAGGAGGAGGAAAGGCGGCGCATTTCCCGGGAACTGCATGATGAAACCAGCCAGTCCATCACTTCGGTGCTGGCTTATCTGAAAGTTCTGCAGTTGCAGGTCGCCGGGGCAGAGGCCGGTGCATTGCTGGTAAAGGTCCGGGATATTGTGCTCCATCTGCTGGCCAACGTCAAAAAGATTGCCGTGGAACTGCGTCCGCCGGTGCTGGATGATCACGGTATTGTTGTGGCCATGCAGAAATACATTGACAGCTTTGTCGAGCAACACGCCGTGCCGGTGACTTTCACCGCCCGGGTGGCCGGGCGATCGCTGGACAACCAGACTTCCCTGGCCCTGTACCGGATACTGCAGGAGGGGCTAACCAATGTAGCCCGCCACGCCCGGGCCTCTGCGGTGGAAGTATTATTGTTAGCAGGCGGGGAACGTGTCCTGCTGGTTATATATGACGACGGTTGCGGAATTGCCGGGCGGGATTGGGAGGCCTGGCGGGAAAAGAATCATCTGGGACTTTACGGGATGAAAGAACGGGCGGAATTGCTGGGTGGCTTATTTTACCTGTGTTCCGCTCCCGGGGAGACCGTCATTACAGTCATTTTGCCTTTAGGTTGGAGTGATGAGCATGCCAGAACCGGTCCGGGTTTTGCTGGCCGATGACCATCCGGTTTTGCGGGCCGGGGTAAAATATTTGTTGCAAAGCGATCCGCAGTTTGTGGTGGTGGCCGAGGCCGCCGACGGGGAGGCGGTTTTGCACCTGCTGGAACAGGAAACCGTGGACGTGCTGGTGATTGATCTGGCCATGCCCGGGATGGGCGGGTTGCAGTGCATTAAAGAAATCAAGGCCCGGGGCTTGCCGGTGAAAATAGTGGTGTTTTCCATGTATGGAGATGAACAGTACATTAAAGAGGCCCTGCGGGCCGGGGCCCTAGCCTATGTGGAAAAGGAAGCGGTGGACACGGAACTGCTGGCTGCTGTGCGGGCCGCTTCAGCGGGCAGGTTCTATTTGCATCAGGGGCACATGCAAAACCTGTTAAGTGCGCTTTTGCTGGATAAGGAACAGGCTGATCCCCTGGATCCCTACCAGCTTTTAAGCGCGCGGGAGCGGGAGGTGCTGAGGCTGATCGCCCGGGGTTATTCCTTGACCGAGATTGCTGAATTGTTATCCCTCAGTGTAAAGACGGTGGAAACCTACAAATCTAGGATTATGCAAAAATTAGGTTTTTGCAAAAAAAGCCAGTTAATTGAATATGCTCTGGCGCAGGGGGTACTGGGCGTGCGGGAGATGTAAGTTTTTTTCCTACATTAAAATCATGAATTCTCCCGATACCGCCGGTGTTGAATTTTTGCGATAATTTCGCTAACAGTGGCGCGCGCTGTAAAAAAGTTCAACACATCAGGAGGTATGGGAGTAAGATGGGGCTTTTTAGTATCTTCAAACCTGCTCCTCACATTGCACCCTTGCCACCGGAAAAGGTGGACAGTGAATACACCCGCCTGCGCTGGCAGGTCTTTATCGGTATATTTATCGGTTATGCCGGCTATTATCTGGTGCGGAAAAACTTTTCGCTGGCCGTGCCCTACCTGCTTAAGGAGGGCTTTACCAAGGCCGAGCTGGGCTGGGTGATGTCGGCGCTGGCGGTAGCCTATGGTTTGAGCAAATTTATCATGGGCGTGGTTTCCGACCGCTGTAACCCGCGCTATTTCATGGCCGCCGGTTTGGTTTTGTCCGCCCTGATCAGTATCACCTACGGTATGGTGCCCTGGGCCACATCCACGGTGCTGATCATGTATCTGTTGATGTTTGCTAACGGCTGGGTGCAGGGTATGGGCTGGCCGCCCTGTGGCCGGGTGATGACCCACTGGTATTCCGTGTCGGAACGGGGTACCAAGGTGGCGGTGTGGAACGTGGCGCACAATATTGGCGGAGGGATCATCGGCCCCCTGGCCAGCCTGGGAATTCTGCTGTTCACTGATTGGCACAGCGTGTTTTACTTCCCGGCTCTGGTGGCCCTGCTGGTGGCCGTGTTCATTATTATGACGGTGCGGGATACACCCCAGTCCTGCGGTTTGCCGCCCATTGAGGTTTACAAGAATGAGTATCCTGCCGAACATGCCGACAAAGACATGGAGCGGGAGCTTTCCGCCAAAGAAATTCTATTCAAATACGTCCTTAATAACAAGTTTCTCTGGTACATTGCTCTGGCCAACGTTTTTGTTTACCTGGTGCGGTACGGGGTGCTGGACTGGGCGCCCACTTACCTCACCGAAGTGAAGGATTTCAGTCACAACAGCTCCCGCTGGGCCTATTTCTTGTATGAATACGCCGGCATTCCCGGCACCATCTTGTGCGGCTGGCTGAGCGACAAAGTATTTCGAGGCAGACGGGCTCCTGCCGGTATTATCTTCATGATTGGGGTAGCCATTGCCGTGCTGGTGTACTGGTTTAACCCGCCCGGCAACCCACTGATTGACAACCTGGCTCTGGTGACCATCGGCTTTTTGATCTACGGACCGGTGATGCTGATTGGACTGCATGCTCTGGATCTGGCGCCCAAAAAAGCGGCCGGTACGGCAGCCGGCTTTACTGGACTTTTTGGGTACATGGGGGGCACGGTAATGGCCAACGCCGCCATTGGCAAAGTGGTGGATGTATTCGGCTGGGATGGCGGTTTTGTAATGCTGGTGGCTTCCTGTGGGCTGGCCATCTTCTTCATGGCTCTGACCTGGAGCCACGGCGCCAAAGTGAAAACCGGCACGGTGTAATGAGGTTTCTCTATGGTATCATGGTCTTATATCCATTGTTGCTGTCGCTCGGCGGCATGTGGAGTCTATATTAGTGCATAGCGGCAGTATACTACGGGAAAAGCAGGCTCTATGGGGCCTGCTTTTTTGTCCCTCTGTGCCGTGTTTGCAAATTATGTCGAATAATAGTGAATTATAGTGATAAATTTTCCTGCCGGCGGCTCAACCGGCAGAGATTCCGGCGCGTCATATAAATGAAAGATGTTCAATAAAAAGATCTGGGGGAGGCTTAAACCATGCGTCAAACCAAACTGCTGCTGGTGCTGCTGCTGGCCGCGCTGTGGTTGGC
>NZ_JBRAJI010000026.1:0-39487 GCF_052744395.1 Desulfurispora sp.
TTCCATAACTTCATGGCAACTATTTTGTTATGTTTTGTCAATATTTATTGGCCTGTTGGTAACTGCTACAAACCTCCCGCTATTCCTCCAAAACCAGCTTCCGGCTGCGGGCCCGCCGGAGCAGGGTGGTGCAGGAAATGGGAGATATGATCATCTTGCCGTCACTGGTGATCACAAAAGATTTTTCCCGGCCCGGTCCGGCGATGTTGATCACTTCGTAGGCGTGACCGGCCATCTGCATGAACTCCCGGGTGGAGGGCGCGGCGGTGGTTTTCATGTCCAAAATGGCTACAATGTTTTTACCGGGGATCACGGTGTCCCCGCCCAGGTGTACGAACATGCTCACAACGCTCCTCTAATCCCGAATGACACCCTTTTCCAGATAAAATACCCGGGCGGCCTGAAGGCCCGGCGGCAGAGCGGGCTGGCTGGTGCTGAGAAAGCACTGTCCGGGATAGCCGGCCAGAAAGTTCAGCACATTTTGCTGCCGCTGCCGGTCCAGCTCGGGTAGAATGTCATCCAGGAGCAAAATGGGGTAAAAACCGGTCTGACGGTAAAAAAGCTCCACGCCGGCCAGTTTGCCGGCCAGCATCAGGCTGCGGCACTGGCCGCGGGAAGCAAAATGCCGCGCCGGCCGGTCCTGCAGGAAAAAGGCGATATCGTCGCGGTGCGGCCCCACCAGGGGCTGTTTGCGCTGCCATTCTTTTTCCTGCAGCTGCTCCAGCATACAGTTATAGTTTTCCCTGATTTTTTCCAGGTTAAATGGTTCGGGCAGTTTTATGCTGCACAGATAATTGAAATAGACGCTTTCCCCCCCGCTGCTGATGGCCGCGTACTGCGCTTTAAAAAGGGGCGAAAGCTCTTTTAAAGTGCGCAGCCTGATTTCTAAAAGCCGGCTGCCGTGTTCCACCAGCTGGCTGTTCCACACCGGCAACTGGTCGCTGCGCGTCGGGGGCGGCAGGCTGCGCAAAAGGGCGCTTTTTTGTTCCAGCGCCCGCTGGTAGGAGCGCAGCAGGAGATAGTACGGCCTGCTTACCCGGCAGATGTCCCGGTCCAGCCAGCGGCGGCGCAGTTCAGGAGCTCCCGTAACCGTGTCCAGCTCCTCGGGGGTGAAGACAAAGGCCCAGCCGGGCTGAAAAAGGGGCAGGCGCCCGGTTTTTTTTCGGTTCAGAAAAAATGTGCCGCCGCCGGGGGTGAGCCGGGCGGCCACTTCTTGCTGATCGCCGTCCCGCTGAAAAAAGCCCTGCAAATAAGCCTGGCTCTGGTCTGCGGCTATCACGGGAGCAAAGCGCGCCGTGCGAAAGGAATGGCCGCAGCACAAAATATAGATGGCCTCCAGCAGATTGGTTTTACCCTGCCCGTTGGGACCGGCAATAATGTTCAGGCCGGGGCCGGGCCGCAGCTCTCCGGCAGCCAGGTTGCGAAACCCGGCCAGGTGCAGGCTGACCAGATGCATGGGTTGGCTTTACGGCACTAGCTCTGGTTTTTGGGATAGGCCGGCACCAGGATGGATAAAAAGTCCAGGCCTTCCGCCTGGTCGGCCAGCACCAGTACGGGCGAAACCGGATCTTCAAAATGCAGGGCGATATTTTCTCCCGGCACCGCTTTGAGCATGTCGCTCAGGTATTTAACATTGAAATAGGTCTGCAGGGGCGGGCCGCTGAGCTCAGCCGGCAGTTCTTCCCGAATCCAGCCGGTTTCCGATTTTATGTTCACGGTCACACTGTCCTGGTTCATGATAAAGCCCACGGCCGGGTTGGTATCCACAGCCAGCAGGGAGCAGCGCTCGGCGGCACTTAACAGAGCAGCGGTATTAAGGCGCACCACTGTAGGCTGGCGCAGCGGGATGATCTGCCTAAAGGGCGGGAATTTGCCCTTAATCAGCCGGCTGCTGATGGTGATGTCGCCCGTGGAAAAAGCCACATGGGTAGCGCTGTAGCTTAAAGAGATCTTTTCCGCACTGGCGGCAATGCGGCTGGCCTCCTGCAGGGTGCGGGCCGGCACAATGATTTCAGCCAGAGGATCGCTCTCCTCCAGCAATTCCGCCAGCCCGGCGCCGGGCGGCCCCGCATTTTCCCCCGGCGGCCCGGCCGCTGCAGCATCGCCCTCCGCCGGCTGCTTTACCGCCCCGGCTTCTTCATTTTCGCCCAGGGCCAGCCTTTTCACGGCCAGGCGAAAAGTATCGGTGGCCACCATGGTCAGGGAGTCCGGGCGGATTTCCAGCAGCACCCCGGTAAACACCGGCCGGCTGTCCTGGCTGGAAACCGCGAAGATCACCTGCCGCACAGCCTGGCGGAAACGGTCGCTGCTCAAAGTGAGGGACTGCTCCAGCACAGGCAGGCTCTGTTCGGGAAAGTCGGCTGGATGGTAGCAGTTGATATTGAATTCCGAATTGCCGTAGGTAATGCTGGCAATGTTGGTCACTTCATCCACGGTAATTTCCATCCGACCATCGGGCAGCAGGCGGGTGAAGTCGGTGATGTATTTGGCCGGGATCACTGTGGAACCTTCTTCCAGCACCTGGGCCGGCACAAGACACTGGACCGAGAAATCCAGGTCGGTGGAGCGCAGCATTAGCTGTCCGCCCCGGCAGTCGAAGTAAATGCCGGCCAGCACGGCCATGGGACTGCGAGGCGAAACACCGCGGGCGGCAATCTGCAGTCCCTGGATCAGGCTTTCTTTGGCTGTGGAGAGGCGCATGTTCATCACCCGTGTAGAATAAGTATTAGATCAATCCCCAAGATCAGCAGTATCAGTAATAGTTGCTGTGTATATGTGGATAAGTGGGCCAGCGGCTGTGGGGCGCCAGCTTTAGCTATCTTTTAGTTTGTTGATAATTTCCCGCAGGGTTTCCTCCAGAGAGGGATCCAGCTGTTTTTCCGCCGTGATTCTTTCGCAGGCGTGCAGCACGGTGGTGTGGTCGCGCCCCCCAAACAGTTCCCCTATTTTGGGGTAGGAAAGGTCGGTCAGTTCGCGGCACAGGTACATGCCAATCTGGCGGGGAAAGGCCACATTGCGCGAGCGGCGCTTGCTGCGCAGTTCTTCCGCTTTCAGGTTGAAGTGCTCGGCCACCGCCTTTAAGATCAGCTGTCCGGTAATGGGCCGCACCTTTTTCTGGGGCAGCACATCTTTAAGCACTTTTTCCGCCAGTTCCACCGTAATTTCCTTCTGGTGCAGCGAGGAATAGGCGATGATGCGGATCAGTGCCCCTTCCAGCTGGCGGATGTTGGACTGGATGCGCTCGGCGATAAAGGCCAGCACTTCACCGGGTACCTCTTTGTTTTCCAGCTGCATTTTTTTGGAAAGGATGGCGATCCTGGTTTCATAGTCGGGCGGCTGAATGTCGGTGATCAGCCCCCACTCGAAGCGCGAGCGCAGGCGGTCCTCCAGGGTGGGGATCTCATGGGGCGGCCGGTCGCTGGAGATGATGATCTGCTTGTTGGCTTCGTACAGCGTATTGAAAGTGTGGAAGAACTCCTCCTGGGTGCGCTCCTTGTTGGCCAGAAACTGGATATCGTCCACCAGCAGAATGTCCACGCTGCGGTATTTATTGCGAAACTCGGTGGTGGACTCGTCGCGGATGGAGGCGATCAGCTCATTGGTGAAAGTTTCCGAGGTGACATAGGCTACCTTGCAGCTGCTGTCCCGGGCCAGAATGTGGTGGCCGATGGCCTGCATGAGGTGGGTTTTGCCCAGCCCCACCCCTCCGTAGATAAAAAAGGGGTTGTAGGTTTTGGCCGGCGAATCGGCTATGGCCAGTGAGGCGGCATGGGCGAAACGGTTGGAGTTGCCCACCACAAAGGTATCAAAGGTATAGCGGGGATTGAGGTTGCCATGGAGCGGCTGCCTTTGCTGTTGCTCACGCTGGGAAACCTTCCTCAGCACTGCCTCTTTCTCTTCACTCAGAATGAAATTTACATTAACATCCCGGTCCAGCAGGTCGTAAACAATGCTCTTTAATATCGAAGACATGCGGTCAATGAGCCAGTCGCGGGAAAAGACATCGGGCACTTCTATGTACAGTTCCTGTCCGGTTAAAGCCAGCGGGTGCATGGCCGCGCGCCAGGTTTCCATGATCGGACTGCTGACCCGGTTCTCCAGCTCGCTCAGCACATTTTCCCAGATTTTATCCAGCTGTATGTTTTGCACGATTATTGCTGCCCCCTGCCAATTACTTAAAAAAGCCTCCGACTGACCAGTGGAGACTGCGGACATGCTTTTTGCACAAATATATACACATGTGCAAGACTACTGCTGTGGCCGGTGTGGAAAACCGGCCGGTCGCTTTATAGATCATAACAAATTTTTACCTGCATATCAACAAGATAAAAATCAACAGGCTGTTCTTAATGTGGATATCTCGGGAGCCGGCTTTTTTCTTGACTTGATGAAAAATTCCGGGGTATAATTTTGCATGATGCGCCTTTGACCGGGAAGTATCTGCAACCACCCGGGGATTTTATTTTAAGGAGGTGTGGCGTGTGAAACGGACTTTCCAGCCCAAGAACAGGCGGCGCAAACGGGTGCACGGCTTTCTCCAGAGAATGTCCACCAAAGCCGGCCGCAATGTGATTAAACGCAGAAGACTGAAAGGAAGAAAGAGACTCACCGCTTAAGGCCGCTTGCAAGAAAGTGGCCTTTCCTGTATCGCCGGCCCGCTCCATCTGGTTATAATAACCTGAAAAAAGGTGTTTTTTATTTTATGTACCGCCTGAAAAAGGACAGGGAATTTAAACGGGTTTACCGGCAGGGCCGGTCGCTGGCCGGCAGGTATGTGGTGATCTACTATCTGCCGGTGGACGGCATAGGGCGCCGTTTTGGTTTTTCCGTGAGCAAGAAAACCGGTAAAGCGGTACAGCGAAACAGGTTAAGGCGCCTTTTGCGAGAGATCTGCCGCCTGCACACGGACCACTTTGCCAGCGGGCATGATTATATCGTCATTCCCCGCCGCAGCGCTGCCGGAAAGAGCTTTGCCGAATTAAAAGAGGACATGCTCCGGCTGGCCGCCAGGATCGGCCGTGAGGGAGATCGTTGACGCAGGGTGTCCGGACTGCCGGTAGTTATGATTACTAGGAGAGGTGGCAGTGATCAGAATGCGTTTTCTTCGGCCGGTGGCTGTGCTGCTGCTGCTGATCAGGTTTTACCAGAAATATTTGTCTCCCTTAAAAGGCCCTACCTGTCGTTTTTATCCCACCTGCTCCCAGTATGCCGTTGCTGCTCTGGAAAAGTATGGTATAATTAAGGGAGGCTGCCTGGCTCTGCTCAGGTTGCTGAAATGTCATCCTTTTCATCCCGGGGGCTATGATCCGGTAAAATAGTTATGTAAGCGCGGGGAGGCGGTTTGTTGTTCCAAAAGCTGGTTGATTTTATGGCCGGTGCGCTGGACTGGCTCTATCACCTGACTCTGCAAATGGGCATTGGCAATTACGGCCTGGCCATCATTCTGTTTACCATCATCATCAAGGTAATCCTGTATCCCCTTTCCCTGAAACAGATGAAGTCCATGTTCATGATGCAGCAGCTGGCACCCCAGATCAAGGAGATCCAGGAAAAGTACAAGAATAAAGACCCGCAGAAGATGCAGCAGAAAATTATGGAACTTTACCGCGAGAACAATGTCAATCCCATGGCGGGTTGCCTGCCCATTCTGGTGCAAATGCCCATCCTGATTGCCCTGTACCGGGCACTTTTGCACTTTAATTACAAAAATGTGGCTCACGCCAAGTTTTTGTGGATTGCCAACCTGAGCCACATTGGGGATCCTTATTTCATCTTGCCGGTGCTGGCGGCAGCAACCACTTACCTGCAGTCCAGGCTGACCACCAATATGGCCGACCAGACCCAGCGCATGATGCTGTACATGATGCCGCTGTTCATCGGTTGGATTTGCACCACGGTGCCGGCCGGACTGGGGCTGTACTGGGTGATGTTCAATGTTCTGGGTATTGGCCAGCAGTACCTGGTGAACAAGCAGACGCTGGCCATGAAGGAGGCTATGGCAAAAAGTGGTGGAAGTAGAAAAGACGGCTAAAACAGTGCAGGAAGCCGTGAACCTGGCACTGGCCGAGCTTAAATCGAGCAGGGAAGATGTGGATGTAGAGGTTTTGGAGGAGCCTTCCCGCGGGATATTTGGACTAATTGGCACCCGGCCGGCCCGGGTGCGGGTGAAGGTGAGAAACACCGCCGCCAGCCGGCTGAAAAAGCTGCTGGAGGATATTCTGGCGGCCATGCAGCTTCAGGCGGAAATTTTCATCAAAGAGGAAAATGATACCCTTTCGGTAAGCATGTTTGGCCGGGATCTGGGCACACTGATCGGGCGGCGGGGCGAGACCATGGATGCCCTGCAGTATCTGCTCAACCTAGCGGTGAACAAAAACCAGGAAAAGCGCTACAAGATTTTTCTGGATATCGAGGGCTACCGCAAAAAGCGGGAGGAAACGCTGCAAAAACTGGCCCTTAAACTGGCCGAAAAGGCCCGTCAGCGCGGCCGCAATGTGGTGCTGGAGCCCATGAGCTCCCTGGAGCGGCGCATCATTCACACCGCCCTGCAGGGGATCAGCGATATTGCTACCTACAGCGAGGGCGAGGAACCCTACCGCAAGATCATCATTGCGCCGAAAAAGTGATTATGAGTTGTTAGTAGTTGTGCAAATAATACCCCCGGTTTGTACCGGGGGTTTATAGTTTTAAAATTATTTACACTATATATGATATTACATATAATGTCATACAGAGGTGCATAGCCTTTGAGCAAAAAAGAGAAACTGGTTCAAAAAATAAAAAATGCTAAGGAAGCAAATTTTGAAGATATACATCTATTACTTACCCATCTGGGATTTAACTGGCGTTGTAGGGGCACTAGTCATTATACATATATCAAGGCTCCCTATGTGATCGTAATAGCTCGACGCAGTGGTAAACCGGTAAAAAAGGTATATTTGGAAAATGTAAGGGATTTGTTAGAGAAAATGGGGTTATAGTAATTGCTGGTGAGGTGATTTAGGTTATGGCTAAAGATTTAGCATATTACCGGCAACTGAATTATCCTTTTCAGGTGCGGCCCGATGTAGATGATGGTGGGTTTATTGTTGAATTTCCCGATTTACGCTATTGTGTGGGCACAGGAGATACTATTGATGAAGCCATTGCCGATGCCATGACGGCCAAGGAAGAATGGATCAAAGCCGCCCTGGAGGCTAACATTCCGGTGCCTGAACCAGGGCAACAGGAAGAGTATAATGGCCGCATTACTTTACGTATTCCTAAAAGCCTGCACAAGATGGTTGTGGAAGCAGCAAAGAGGGAAGGCGTGAGTGCCAACCAGTTTTTATCGCACTTAATTAGTATGGGTATGGGAAGGAAATATTTATGAACAGATTTATACTGGACAGCGATACCATTGCTGCTATAGCTACTGCTCCGGGAGAGGGGGCCATTGGCATTGTGCGCCTGTCCGGGCCCCAGGCGGTGGAAATTGCCCGCCGCCTTTTTCGCCCGGGCAAAGAGATGGCGTGGTCGCCCCAATCTCACCGCCTGTACTACGGCCACATAGTGGATCCGGCCGATGGACGGGTAGTGGACGAGGTGCTGGTGGCCGTGATGCTGGCTCCCCGCACCTATACCCGGGAGGATGTGGTGGAAATTAACTGCCACGGCGGGATCACGCCCCTGCGGCAGGTGCTGCAGCTGGTACTGGCGGCTGGTGCCCGCCTGGCCGGGCCGGGCGAGTTCACCAAACGGGCCTTTTTAAACGGGCGCATCGACCTGGCCCAGGCTGAAGCGGTGATCGATATCATCCGGGCCCGCACCGGGGCGGCGCTGCGCCTGGCCGTGCAGCAGCTGGGGGGCGGCCTTTCCCGGCGCATTGAGGGAATGCAGCAAAATCTTTTGGGCCTGCTGGCCGCCGTGGAGGCGGTGATCGACTTTCCCGAAGACGACCTGCCCGCACTGGAACTGGACCATCTGGCCCGGCAGGCGGAGGAGCTGGCCGGGGAAATTGACCAGTTGATCCGCTCGGCCTTTGCCGGCCGGGTGTACCGGGAAGGCCTGCGCACAGTGCTTGCCGGACGGCCCAATGTGGGCAAGTCCTCCCTTTTGAATGCTTTGCTCAAAGAAAGCCGGGCCATTGTCACCGATATTCCCGGCACCACCCGGGACATTATCGAAGAATATATAAACATTGAGGGTGTGCCCCTGCGCCTTCTGGATACCGCCGGTTTGCGGGAAACCGCCGACCCGGTGGAGAAAATCGGCGTGGAGCGCACCAAAGAGGCCCTGGAGCAGGCCGATCTGGTGCTGCTGCTGGTGGAGGCCGGGCGGGCGCTGGAGCCGGCGGAAAAAGAGCTGCTGGCGGAGCTGGACCCGCAGCGGACCATCTTGGTGGTGAACAAGGTGGACTTGGTGGAGGAAGCGGACGGACAGGCTGCTGTCTTTAGTGGAGGGCGGCGGGAAGAAGCAGCGGGCCGGGCGCCGCTGCGGCTGGTGGCTGACACTGCCGACCAGTGGCCCGGCCGGGTGGTATATATTTCCGCTCTTCACGAGCAGGGTTTGGAGGAGCTGAAGAAGGCCATAGTGGAGCTGGTGCATGCCGGAGAGCTGGCTGCGCCGGGCGAGGCCGTGCTGGTGAACCTGCGCCACGAAGAAGCCTTGAAGCGGGCTTATCAGCATTTAATGGAGGTGCCGGCGGCGGTTAGCCGGGGGGTACCCCTGGAGCTTTTGTCCATTGATCTGCGCCAGGCCTGGGAGGCGCTGGGCGAGATCACGGGCACGGCGGTGGCCGGGGATATTGTGGAGCGCATCTTCAGCGATTTTTGTATTGGGAAGTGAGAGGTGAAACATTTGCAATACATAGCCGGAGAATACGATGTGATTGTGGTGGGGGCCGGGCATGCGGGCTGCGAGGCGGCGCTGGCGGCGGCCCGCCTGGGCTGCCGCACGGCGGTGCTCACGCTGAATCTGGACAACATCGCTCTGATGCCCTGTAACCCGGCCGTGGGCGGGCCGGCCAAGGGCCATCTGGTGCATGAGGTGGACGCCCTGGGCGGTGAGATTGGCCTGAATACCGACCGCACGGCCATCCAGATGCGCCTTTTAAACACCAAAAAAGGCCCGGCGGTGCAGGCATTGCGGGCCCAGGCCGACAAAAAGCGCTACCAGTTTTCCATGAAGTGGGTGCTGGAAAACCAGCCCAACCTGGATGTTAAACAGGTGCTGGTGGAAAGGCTGCTGGTGGAGAACGGCCGGGTGCGGGGGGTGGTGGGCAGCACGGGAGCCACCTTTTACGCCCGGGCGGTGGTGCTGACCACGGGCACTTACCTGAAAGGGCGCATCATTATTGGTGACCTGGCCTTCACCGGCGGCCCCCAGGGCCAGCAGGCGGCCCTGGGCCTCTCTGACAGTCTGGCTGAACTGGGGCTTAAGCTTATGCGTTTTAAAACCGGTACCCCGGCCCGGGTGGACCGGCGCAGTATTGATTTTAGCAAGATGACCGTGCAGCCGGGGGATGAAGTGCTGCGCAACTTTTCCTTCATCTCGCCGGTGCGGGAGCGGCAGCAGGTGCCCTGCTGGCTGACCTACACCACCCCTGAAACTCACAAAATTATCCGGGAAAACCTGCACCGCTCGCCCCTCTTCAGCGGCTTTATCCAGGGTACCGGGCCGCGCTACTGCCCTTCCATTGAGGACAAAGTGGTACGCTTTGCCCAAAAAGAGGAGCACCAGGTGTTCATTGAGCCCGAGGGGCTTAAGACCAACGAAATGTACGTGCAGGGCATGAGCACCAGCCTGCCCGAGGACGTGCAGCTGGCCATGCTGCGCACCATCCCCGGCCTGGAAAGGGTACAGGTGATGCGGCCGGGCTATGCCATTGAGTATGATGCCGTGGATCCCACCCAGCTCAAGCTGACCCTGGAGTGCAAAGACATTGCCGGACTGTTTACCGCCGGGCAGATCAACGGCACTTCGGGTTATGAAGAAGCGGCCGCCCAAGGCATTATAGCCGGCATCAACGCTGCCCACTATGTGCTGGAAAGAGAGCCCTTCATCTTAACCCGGGACGAAGCCTACATCGGCGTACTGATTGATGATCTGGTAACCAAGGGCACCAGCGAGCCCTACCGCCTGATGACCGCCCGGGCCGAGTACCGGCTGCTGCTGCGTCAGGGCAATGCCGACCTGCGCCTGACCGAAAAGGGTTACCAGATTGGCCTGGTCACGCCGCCGCGCTATGAGCGCATGCTGCAAAAACAGCGCTTTATTGAAGAAGAAAAAGAGCGGCTCAGCAAGACTATATTACCGGTGACCGAACAGGTGCAGGCCGTGCTGCAAAAGAAAGGATCTACGCCCCTCACCCGGCCCCTGCCGGCCATCAATGTACTGCGCCGGCCCGAGATAGGCTATGCCGACCTGGTGGACATGGGTGCCGGGCGGCCGGCTGAGGAATCCGGGGAAATGGACAGTGTGGACGCCTTTGTGGAGGAACTGGAAACCCAGATTAAATACGAGGGGTATATCAAAAAGCAGCTGCAGCAGATTGAACGCTTTCAGCGGCTGGAGGAAAAGCTCATTCCGGCCGACATCGATTACGAACAGGTGCCCGGTTTAAAAACCGAATGCCGGCAAAAGCTGCAGCGCATCCGCCCGGCCTCGCTGGGCCAGGCCTCGCGCATATCGGGCGTTAGCCCGGCCGACATCGCCGTGCTGCTGGTCTATCTGGAGCAGCATTACCGGCGCAAAGGATAATCTGACTGCCTGGCTGTGGTGGGTTAAGTTATCTTCAGATAAAACGCCGGGTGGAAATTTAGCCAAGGTTCAGATCCTGCAGCATCTGCCGGTCGGCCGCCACGTCCTCGCCCGGTGTGGTCAGGTAGTGGCCAACCATCAGGCCGTTGGCCCCGGCCAAGATAGCCAGGGGTACCAGGCGGCGCAGTCCAGTGCGGCGGCCGCCGCACAGGCGCAGCACGGCCCGGGGCAGCATGAGCCGCCACACGGCCACCAGCCGCACCAGTTCGGCCGGCGGTGGGGGTTGGTGACCGGCCAGGGGTGTGCCGGGGATGGGGGTGAGAAAGTTGAGGGGCACCGAGGTTATACCCAGCTGGCGCAGTTCGGCAGCCAGTTCCAGGCGCTGGCGGGGGCTTTCCCCCAGGCCGATGATGCCCCCGGCGCACACCTTAAGCCCGGCCTGCCGGGCGGCGTGGATAGTGGCCACCCTTTGCTCCCAGCTGTGGGTGGTACAGATGCGGCTGTAAAAGGCGCGGCAGGTTTCCAGGTTGTGGTGGTACATGGAAAGGCCGGCCTCTCGCAGCGCCTTCGCCTGACGGTAATCAATAATGCCCAGCGAAGCGCAGACGGCAAGGTTTGTATGGCTGCGGATCAGCTCAATGGCACGCAGCACCTGATCCAGGTCGCTCGGGCCGATTCCCCGCCCGCTGGTGACAATGGAAAAGCGGGTCGCTCCGTCCTGGGCGGCCTGCTGTGCTTTTTGGAGTATTTCCTGCGGCGTAAGTAGCGGGTAAACTGGAGCGCCGGTCTGGTAGCGGGCCGACTGGGCGCAAAAGGCGCAGTCCTCGCTGCAGCTGCCGGAACGGGCGCTTACTATGGCGCACAGCTCTACCCGGCCGGCCTCATGAAAATGCTCTGTAACACGGGCCGCGGCGGCGATCAGCTGCGGCAGTTTGATTTCCGGGCTGGTGTACAAATGCAGGGCCTGCTCCAGGGACAAGTCCTGGCCCTGAATTGTATCCCCGGTAAGTTCGTGGAGCATAAGTATACTTCCGCCTTTCTCTTGTTCTGTTTAAGGTTTGATGCTGTGTGTCCGAGGTGTTGTCAATATACTGCCGTCCCGGATTTGGCAAAACAGGTCATGTCATGCACCGGTGACTTGGGCAATACTTTCGTAGGTGATTGTAAGCATCTGCCGCAGCTCATCAATGCTCATGGTCAGCACGGGCATGAGCACAAGCACATGACCCAGGGGGCGCAGGATCAGCCCCTTTTGCCGGGCAGCCAGGATGACACGGTGGCCTATTTGCGCTTCGGGCGGGTAGGGCTCTTTGCTGGTACGATCCAGTACCAGCTCAATGCCCACCATCAGTCCGGCGGCGCCCTGCACCAGCGGTTCCATAATCATGGCGGCCAGTTCGTGCTGGTGTTGTTGGATAATCTTTTCTAGCTCCTGCAGGCATTCCCTGCGGCAGTTGCTTTGTTCCTGCTGCCAGGGGCAGCGATAACAGTAAGGTGCCGGGGCGGTGATGGTTTCAAAAAGCAAAGGGGCAAAAATGCGGTGAAAAGTGTCAATGCCGCCCACACTGACCGCGCCGATGGTGTCGCCGTGATAGGCCAGCTGGAGACAGAGAAACTTTTTCTTGTGCCGGTATGGTTCATTGCCCTGCTGTTGCCAGTACTGGTAGGCCATTTTAATGGCTATTTCCACGGCGGTGGCGCCGCTGTCCGAATAAAATACCTTGCTTAGACCGGCGGGCGCCATTTGCACCAGCCTTTGGGCCAGCAGTATGGCCGGGACATTGGATAGACCCAGCAGGGTGCTGTGGGCCACTTTTTCCAGTTGGCGGATTATGGCCCGGTTTATCCGGGGGTGGCAGTGGCCGTGCACAGTTACCCAGAGGGAAGAAACACCGTCCAGATATTTGTTGCCGTAGACGTCGTACAGGTAACTCCCCTCTCCCCTTTCGATGATCAGGGGCTTTTCCTGCTGGTATTGCTGCATCTGGGTAAAGGGGTGCCAGATGTATTCTTGATCCCATTTTTCCAGGACGGCGGGATCAATGGTAGCGGTTGGCATAGCCGTTTACTCTCCCTTCAACTTCTGGCCAGGCTGGGCCTGGCAGGTATAGCGTTAACCAATCAAGGCTCGCCAGTTCAGGTATTGCCTTACGGCGTGCACCAGCCCGGCGCAGTGTCCTTTTTCTACATCCAGCCCGGCCAGCCGGGGCAGAGCGCCCAGCAGAGGCAAGCCGGTCAGGCGGGGGAGGATTTTTAGATTATCTTGCTCCACCGGGCCGGCCTCGCCCGGCAGGCCATTAACCACCAGCCCGGCTAGTGACAGACCGTGCTGCCGGGCATAGGCAACCGTGAGCAGGGTATGGTTAATGGTGCCCAATCCGGGGCGGCAGACCACCAGCAGGGGGTAACCCAGATCGCGGGCCAGATCCACCATGAGATAGTTTTCCGTAATGGGTACGGCCAGCCCGCCCGCTCCTTCCACTAAAGCAAACTCGCTGGTGCGGGCTTTTGCTGCGCACCAGGCCAGCAGGGTTTCTCTGTCCAGATTAATTCCACTTAAGGCGGCAGCCAGATGGGGGGAACAGGGCGGCTTTAGGCAGTAACAGCATAAATTTGCCGCGGTTTCTGCCGGCCAACCGGCTGCGCGGCAGTAAAAGGCGGCATCGGGTGGCAGCAGGCGGCCATTTTTGCGCACTGCGCCGCTTTGTACCGGTTTTAAGGCCACAGCCTGCACACCGGCCTGGAGTAACACGGCCAGCAGGCCGGCGGTGACGGCGGTTTTTCCCACTCCCGTGTCGGTGGCCGTGATGAAAAGGCCTTTTTTCATGCCTCCTTACCTCCTGCCGGAGTAACCGTGCTCACAAACTGCCCCAGGCGTGCCCTGACTTTTTCTGCCAGCAAAGCAGCCACCAGGCAGAGGGCTATGTCCCCCGGCAGGCAGAGCAGGGCCCCGAACCAGATGGCTGTAGCCAGGGGGAAGTGCAGGTGCAAAAGATAATTTTTGATCAGATAAAGATGGGCCACGCCCAGTCCATAGACCACGGCCAGGCCAACCAGGTTGTACAGGAACAGTCGGGCCGGTGGGGCGCCGGGGTCTTTTTCCGCCAGCCGGCCGTTCAGCCAGGCGGCGCCGGCAAAGCCCACCAGGTAGCCAAAGGTGGGCTGCAGCACATAGGCCGGTCCGCCGCCGTAGGCGAAAACCGGCGCCCCGGCCAGCCCCACACTTATGTACACCAGTTGACTGAGCAGGCCCAGCCGGGCTCCTAAAAGCAAGCCGGCAAAAATGACAAAGAGCCACTGCAAGGTGAAAGGGACGTGGGGCACGGGCACTTTAATGAATGCCCCCACTGCGGTCAGAGCGGCAAAGAGAGCGGCCAGCACCATGTCGCGGGTGGACAAGCGCATAATGTAAACCTCCTATAAATGGTAAGTTAACATATATCATATAAAAAACTGGCATAATGTCAACAGTAGAAAATTATCAGGTTTACATTATTTCTAAGCAGATCAGCAGGTCAGTAGATTTTGCTTTATCTTTTAACAAAAAATGGCTATAATCTTAACTACCAGAAATGATCATAGAAACTACCTTTTAAAAACCATCTCCCTGGAGGTGGGACGAAGCTGCCGGGTTTTTTTCGGGGCAGTTTCACAAAGGAGGTTTGTATAATTGGCAGAATATTCCCGGGCCGGCGAGGCCGGTGCGGTAGGCGAACCCTTACAACAGTGTGCTGCCTGGCTGGGCCTTAAGTTTACGCCCGGGCAGCTGGAAAGGTTTGCTCTGTACCACGAGATTTTACGCCGGGAAAACGAGAAATATAATCTCACTGCTATTACCGCGCCCGCCGAAGTGGCCATCAAACACTTTGTGGATTCACTGGCGCTGCTTAAATTCTGGCCCGGCCGTTTTACCCCTTCCCCTGCCGGCTCGCTGCCGGAGAACACAGCGCTGCCCTTTACTGTTTCCCTGCTGGACATTGGCAGCGGGGCCGGCTTTCCCGGCCTGCCGCTCAAAATTGTGCTGCCCGGGCTGCATGTGCACCTGAACGATTCGGTACAGAAAAAGGTAAAATTTTTACAACTGGCCGGGCGCGAGCTGGGTCTGCCCTGCCCTGTGCTGCCCGGCCGGGCCGAGGAGCTGGGACGCGATGAGCGCTGGCGGGACAGGTTTCAGCTGGTGGTCAGCCGGGCCGTGGCCGCTTTAAATGTGCTGGCCGAATACTGCCTGCCCCTGGTGCGGCCGGGCGGCTTTTTCATTGCCTGGAAAGGCGCCGGAGTGGATGAAGAAGTGGCCGCGGCCGGCAGTGCTCTGACTTTGTTAAATGGCCGCCTGGCGGCGGTGCACAAGTTCAAACTCCCCCTGCTGGGAGACGAGCGCGCCCTGGTGGTGGTGCAAAAGACCGCTCCCACACCGGCCGCCTATCCCCGCCGGGTGGGCCTGCCGGCCAAAAAGCCGCTGTAAAATATATTTACATTTTATGTGCAAAGGTATATACTGTGTATATACAATAGTGGCATTTGGTGGTTAGCCGGGGTAGTCCGCGTTGAACGGGTTGGCCGAATTATACAAAGGAGTGCAAGGCTATGCAGTCCCGGATTGTAAAATGGGGAAATAGTTTGGGCTTGCGTATACCTATATCGGTAGCCAGAAAAGTGGGCCTTTTGGAAGGATGCCCGGTGGAGTTTCAGATTGCCGAGGATGCTCTGATTATTCGCCGCAGTTATCAAAGCCTGGAAGAAATGCTGGCCCGGGTAACTCCTGATAATTTGCCTGGTGAGATGGACACTGGTGAGCCGGTGGGCAGGGAAATATGGTAGCAGGGGATCATTATGTTCCCGGGCGGGGCGATCTTGTCTGGCTGCAGTTTAATCCCCGGGCAGGGCATGAGCAGGCGGGGGAAAGGCCTGCACTGGTTATTTCTCCCCTTTCTTACAACCACAGGGTAGGTTTGGCCCTGATGTGTCCTGTTACATATAAAGTGAAAGGTTATCCCTTTGAGGTTTTGCTGCCCGCAGATCTGCCGGTTTCCGGAGTGGTACTGGCCGATCAGGTTAAAAGCCTGGACTGGCGGGCCCGGGGGGCCAGATTTATCTGTCGGGTGCCGGAAAAGGTGATGAGAGAGGTCATAGAAAAGCTGCAGCTGCTTATTTTCTTGTAAAACATCTCTGGCCTGCCGGCCAAAAAGCCGCTGTGATGTAGAAAAAAACAATCCCCGGAGGGTAAACCCCGGGGATTGTGCTTGTCCTGGGTGGTTAATACCAGCGCAACCGGAAAAACCACACTTTGCGGAAAACTGTTAGAGCACGCGCACATTGGCCGCCTGCGGGCCGCGGTTGCCGCTGACCACGTCAAACTGCACCGCTTGCCCTTCTTCCAGAGTCTTGAAGCCGTCGCCCTGGATGGCCGAGAAGTGCACGAAAACGTCGTGACCATCATTGCTCTCAATGAAACCGTAACCCTTTTCCGCGCTGAACCATTTTACTTTTCCCTGCATGTTTAATGCCCCCCGTTAATTTTTTTGATTAAAAAGCGGATCACCTAACAGTATACCTTTAAACCGGACCTGCTAATCAGGGGGCGCAAGATATCGTGGTATTTCCTTCTTTTTAATACTTATCCAAGTATAGCACACCTGGCCGAAAAAGCAAGGGCAAAAGCAAAATAATTATGATATTGTGATCAAAAGAGAGCTCTGGTAGTATTATAAATACAGAATATGATAATAATATTACTATCAGGAGGTGGCAACATGTATATCAAGCCATCGGCCAGTATTCGGCAAAATTATAATGAAATAGCCCATCTGTGCAAATCCACCGGTGAACCGGTATATCTGACCAAAAATGGTGAGGGCGACCTGGTGGTCATGGATATAGCAGCCTTTGTGCGCCGGGAAAAGATGCTGCAGCTGCGGGAAGAACTGCTGGCGGTGGAAGAAGAACGTCTGGCGGGGCGCCAGGGGGTTACTCTGGGGCAACTGAGTGATTAT
Source organism: Desulfurispora sp. (assembly GCF_052744395.1). Taxonomy (NCBI): domain Bacteria; kingdom Bacillati; phylum Bacillota; class Clostridia; order Eubacteriales; family Desulfurisporaceae; genus Desulfurispora; species Desulfurispora sp. Next base: position 16,731 of record NZ_JBRAJI010000026.1, read on the forward strand.
CTGGAACAAATTATTACAGAGGCAGGAAAGGAAGAAGATGGGCAAATATGAGGTTATTGTCTCGGAGCGCGCCCGCCGCATGCTGGCAGGCCATTTACAATTTCTGGACCGGAAAAGCCCTGCTGCCGCCCGTATATTAAAAGAACAATTGATGGAAACCATGCAGTCCTTGAGGATAATGCCGGAATGTTATCCCTTTCTGGAAGCGAAATATATTCCTCCTAATAAATACCATAAAATGGTGGTGTAAAAAAGATATCTGGTTTTGTATCAGATTAAGGACCGGGTGGTATGGGAGCGTTAATTGCTGCCCAACTACTTTTTGCTCATTTGGCTGCACGTGGTAGAGCAAACTATACTGGATATACCAACAAATTGCCTGCAAAAGCTAACCGCCTCTTGCTGCTTCCCCTTTCGCACCGCCAGTAGTATAATTAAAATCACAAAAGTGCCCAACCACATCCCACCAGTGCCTGTACCAAACCAGACACGTCCATACCTGGCCTGCTCTGCGCCAGGCGTGAGTGCTACTAATGGCCCGGGCCAGAGCAAGGAGTGCCGCTCCATGACCCAGCCCGTCCACCAGCCCCACGACAAGGGTTACAAGTTTTTGCTCAAAAACAAGGAAACCTTCCTGCAGCTGTTGCGCAGCTTTGTACCCGCCCCCTGGGTGCACAATATAGACCCCCAGAGCCTGGTGCTGGTGGATAAAAGCTACATCACCCAGGAGTTTGCCGACAAAGAGGCCGATATTGTCTACCGACTGAAAAGTGCGCATGGCGACGTTATCTTCTACGTCCTGCTGGAGCTCCAGTCCACGGTGGATTACTTGATGCCCTTTCGCCTGCTTTTGTACATGGTGGAGATCTGGCGGGAGATATATAACAACACGCCGCCAAAGGTACGGGAGAGCAAACGCTTTCGCCTGCCGGCCATCATCCCCCTGGTGCTGTACAACGGTAAGCCCCGCTGGACAGCGGCCACATCCTTTCAGGACATCCTGGCCGCCGGCGAGCAGTTTGCCGGGTATGTGCTCAACTTCCACTATGATCTGATCAGTGTACACCACTACAATGACCGGGAGCTAATGAATACGGCCAACCTGCTGGCCGCCGTGTTCTTGCTGGACAAAAGCCGGGACATAAAACAGGTCTTTAAAACCCTGCGCCGCCTGAGGCGTGTACTCAGCCAGATGACGCCTGAAGATTTCCAGCGGTTTAAAACCTTTTGCCTGAAAATATTTGCCCCGCAGTTGCCACCGGAAAAACAACAGGAGATAGCCAGAGCCATAGAGAAATTTGGCCCCGAGGAGAGTGAGCGCATGGTCACCAACATTGAAAGGATTGTAGAAGAAACCTTTCGCAAAGCCCGGCAGGAGAGCCTGTCTGAGGGCATAGCCCAGGGAATGGCTCAGGGTGAGCTAAAAAAAGCACAGGAAAGCGCCCTGGCTGCTCTGCGGGAGGGGTTGGACCCGCATCTGGTGAGCAAAATTACCGGCCTGTCCTTGGAAAAAGTGCTGGAGCTGCAAAAGCAAGTCCTCCACTAGCGCCCCGCCCCTGGCGGGGCTTTTATATTCCAGGTTACACCTGCACCACGTAAGCGTCAAATAGCAATATTACAGAGCGGTGGCTGCTCTTTTCCCCGTCCCTGGCCAGGTCGCCGGGCACCAGCACGATGCGGGCCGGGCTGGCTTTAATGGCTTCCACTGCCGCCCGGGTCAGGGCGTGGCTCTGGGCAATCAGCTTGCAATATAATTGCTAAAGGCTTTGCCCGGCCGCACCAGCAAATCCGGATCGAAGAAGTGGGGATCGAAAAAAATGGCCAGATAAAGGCTGCTGTTTCGGACATTCTGGTTGACCCTGGCCAGGAGCCTGTGGAGCGGCCGCAAACCGCCAGCAGACAGCAGAAGGGACAGGCAGCAAAATTCGGAAAGGCGCGAATAATCCGGGGTGGGCATGGTTTCTCCCCATCCTGTGGTAAAGACTTGAGCAGTCCCGGGTGTTTCTACCAGAAAAAAGCTCATTCCTGGTGTATTTTGGTACTTTTGGTCATCATATGCCGGACGGGGAAAAAGGGTGCCGGTTGTACCGGACAGAACCAGAGAAATAAAGTTTAGTCATTTACTGCAGGAAAAAGAAGGAAAGAATGTTCGGATGTAGAAATAAGCACCAGTATATAATGATGCAAGGAGCCTGTCAAAATGCATGCAGCGGTTTTATCCCCCGATGAATACTTAAACCAGGGCAACATGGGCCGGCACGAAACCTTTACCCCGCGTTACGGCTGGCTGGTCAAGGGCTGCCGGGCCGTGCAGGAGGACCCGCACATCTTCCGGGCCCCCGACGCCATTGAGCGCCTGGGGGTGGGCAAAAACATGGTTGCCGCCATACGCTTCTGGTGCCTGTGCTGTAAACTGGTTCAGCCGGGCAGCGGCGTCGCCTGCCAGCTCACCGAGCTGGCGCAAAAGCTATTCACCGGTCCCGCCGCCTACGACCCCTACCTGGAGGACGAGGGTACCCTCTGGCTGCTGCACTGGCAGATCTTCCTGCCCCGGCTGGAAGCCGTGAGCTGGCCCCTGGCCTTTAACAAATGTCAGTTAACCGGTTTTGATACAAAGCAACTGGCCCGGATGCTGTATCAGGCCGGACAAAAATATGAACGCTGGCAGTCAATATCCCCCACCACCTGGGAGCGCGACGCTTCCTGCCTGCTGCGCATGTACGCCGATGACCGGGCGGCCGGAGATATCGACTGCCCCTTCACCCGGCTGGGCCTTTTGCAGCGGGTGCCGGGAAGCAACCAGTTTGCCTTTCACACCGGGGAAAAACCCGGCCTGCCCCCGCTCATCTTTGCCGCGGCCTGCTTTTCCTACATGCAGCACTACAGCGGGCCGGGCGTGCGCACGATCACCCTGCAAAAACTGAGCTATGACTTCAACTCCCCCGGTGTGGTCTTTAAAATACCCGAGAGTGCGGCCGGCAGTCTGCTGGAACAGGCTGCAGAGATGATGCCCCTGTTCTCCCTGGAACATGTGGCCGGAAATGTCCAGCTGCACCTGCGGGAAAAGAATCTCACACCGGCACACCTCTACTGGTTGGCTTTAGAAGAATATTACAAGGAGTCCATCTGAATGTCGCAGAATGTAGATTTGCTCAGCCAATACATCCATCCCGGAGGGGCGGCAACCCGTTCCGTGCACATAGAGCGGGACAGAGATGCTTTCACTTTGCTGCAAAACTACCAGCTGGGTCCGGCCGGCTTACAGGTGATCGGCCGCCTGGCCACTGCTCTGCAGGGAGAAAAAATAAGCGCCTGGTCGCTCACCGGTCCCTACGGCATGGGCAAATCTGCCCTGCTGAGCTTTTTGCTGGCTCTCTGTGGCCCTGCGGCCAGCAAATCAAGCCGCCTGGCCTGGCAGCGGCTGCGGGCGGTGTGTCCGGCCCTGGCGGAGCAGTTGCAACTGGGTCTAGAAAACGCTGCCAGACGGAGCGGCCTTTACACCATAGCTGTTACCGCTGGCTATGAACCTTTGAGCGCTACTCTGCAACGGGGTTGGCAGCAGGCGCATACTGACCGACAAACTACCGCCGCACCGGCCGCATTGCTGGAAAACTACCGGCAGTTGCCAAAGCGGGCCGGTCGCCCCCTGCTGCTGGTGATCGACGAATTTGGTAAAAACCTGGAATACCTTTCCTATCACCCGGATCGGGGCGACCTTTTTATTCTGCAACAACTGGCCGAAAGCCCCGGGATATATGTAATAGTTTGCCTGCACCAGACTTTTGAAGAATACGCTGCCGCCCTTTCCACCGCCCAGCGGCGGGAGTGGGCCAAAATTCAGGGCCGCTTTGAGGACATTTCCTTTGTGGAAAACAATGATCATTTACTCCTGCTCATGCGCCGCGCCCTGCAGAAAAACCTGCCGCCACTGCTGGCAGGTAGAGTGCGGCAGTGGGCCCGCCGGGCGGCCGAACAGGCCCGTCGTTTTGCTTCTCACCTGCCCGCTTTGCCAGACGAGGATATTTTATACCAGCTTTATCCTCTGCAGCCCCTGACAGCACTGGCCCTGGCCGAGCTGTGCCGCCGTCTGGCCCAGTACAGCCGCACCCTTTTTTCCTTTTTGGGCAGCGGACACCAGCTGGCCCTGCCCGCCCTATTGAGCCGCCTGATCCTGCCCGCCGCTGGGCCGCTACCCGCCCTGGGGCTGGATGCGCTCTACGACTATTTTATCGGCAGCACCTCCCTGCCCTATCTGGACCGGCCAGAAACCCGGCGCTGGCTGGAAATTCAAGATATGATCGCCAGTGCTGGCGACCTGCCTCCCCTGGAGCAAACCCTGCTGAAAACCATTGGCCTGCTCAATTTGTTGGGCGGGGGCGCGGTTTGTCCGGCCAGTCCGGAGGCCATTATATCCCTGGTGGAACTATCCGGTCAGGCTGAGGCAGGTCAAACAATGGCCGCACTGCAAAAGTTGACCGCTGAGGGCAAGCTGCTTTATCGCCGCTATGCCGGGGAATATCGGCTCTGGGAAGGCAGCGATTTCGATATTGCCAGTGCCCTGCGCCAGCAAAAGGAGAGTCTGGCTCTGCAGCCCCTGGAGCAAATATTGAACCAGTACCTGCCCCTTCCGCCCCTGGTGGCTGCCCGCCATGCTCTGGAAAAGGGCACTGTGCGCTCATTTGAGCGGCGCTGGGTGGATGCGGAGAACCTAAATGAAGAGCTGCTCCCGGCCAGAGGATACGACGGTCTGTTGCTGTACTGCTACGGCCTGGCCGTAGATCCACCCGCGGTGCCCGCCCGCTGCCGGGATGGAAGGCCCCTGCTGGTGGCCTATGCCCCGGTGAAAAATGCTTTGAAGGAAAAGGCATTGGAGATCAGCGCCCTGCAGGCACTGCTGGCGGAACGGGAAGAGCTGGCCCATGATGCGGTGGCCCGGCGGGAAGTAAAATATCGCCTGCAGGTTGCGGAAGCCGCTTTTCGCACTCTGGTTACCAGGGCTTACGCTCCGGGTTCGCCCCATGTACAGTGGCTGAGCGACGGTCAGCCGGTGACCCTGCACAGCAGCCGGGAACTGGGCCGGGAGCTTTCCCGCCTTTGCGATGAGGTTTACAAAAGTTGTCCGCACATTAAAAACGAGATGATCAATTACGACAAGCTGTCCAGCGCCGTGGCCAGGGCCCGCCGCGAACTGCTGGAAGCCATGGCCGAAAATGCCGAACAGGAAAACCTGGGCCTAAAGGGCTTTGGCCCCGAGGTGGCCCTGTACCGCTCGCTGCTACTTTGCACTGGCCTGCATATTCGGCGGCCCTCCCGGGAGCAATGGGAGCTGGTTTTGCCCGGTACAGACTCCAGCCTGTACCCCCTGTGGCAGGAACTGGACTGCCTGCTGGCTGCTGCGCCGGAGGGAATCAAGGCCGCGGCCGTGCTGGAGCAGCTGCAAGAGCCGCCCTTCGGCCTGCGCCAGGGACCGGCTGCGGTTTTACTCGGACACTATTTACTGGTAAAGGCCGATGAGATTGCAGTTTTTCAGGAGAAAATCTACCAGCCCTATCTCAGCGGGGCGACCTTCTCTTTGCTCAGCAAAAGGCCCGATTTGTTCCTGCTGAAAAAAATTGCGGTGAGCGATCTGCAGCGCAGCGTTTTTGCCGCCTACCGGAATATACTGCAAAAGGCCAGCATTGCCGGTGCCCGGGGATTGCGCAATCAGTCCCTGCTCACCGTGGTGACGCCGCTGGTGCAATTCGCCCGGGGGCTTTCGGCCTTTGCCCGCCAGACCCGGCAGGTTTCCCCCGCAGCCCGGCGGGTGCTGCTGGCCCTGCAAAATGCCACCGACCCGCTGGATTTGCTCTTTCAGGAATTGCCCGCCGCGCTGCACATGGACCTGACAGACGGCAGCGCAAAAACAGCAGCCGAGCTGCAGCAGCGACTGCTGGCCACCCTGCAGGAACTGGCCCGGGCTGATGAAATATTGCAACAAAAAGTGCAGGATCTGCTCTTGCAAACCTGGCCGGCAAAAAATTTGCAGCAGCTTTATGATATAATGAAGGAAAAAGCTGCCGGTCTGGTGGATTTTTGCCGCGATCCGGAACTAAAACCTTTGCTGGTGGCCATGCTCCGGACGGCGGAAACTCCGGAAATATGGGCCCGGGGTATTGCCGGCGCTGTGCTGAAAAAGCCTCTGGACAGCTGGCAGGATAGTGATTTGCTGCTCTTTGCCGAACTGCTGCCCAACCTGGCGGCACGGCTGGAGGAACTGGAACTGCTGCGGGCCGGAGCCCGGGCCGGTAGTTCCCAACAGGTATTGCTCACCTTAAGTACTCCTACCGGTAAGCGGCACCGGTTGGTTTCCGCCGGCGAAACGATGGATGGCGATGTCCGGCACCGGGTGGCCGAAATAATGGCTCTGCCGCCGAAAAAGGCCCGGGCCGTGCTGCTGGCTCTGGCTGAGCAGATCATGCAAACAGAAAGTGGTGATTGAGTTGTCGAAAAAACCTCCCCGCACCCGCCATATCCTGGCCCTTTCCGGGGGCAAAGACAGCGCGGCCCTGGCCGTGTATATGCGGGAAAAATATCCCCATCTGCCCCTGGAGTATGTTTTTACCGACAGCGGTTGTGAACTGCCCGAGACCTACGAGTATCTGGACCGCATCCGGGCGGTGCTGAATATTGAGATTACTGTGATCAGGCCGGAGAAAAGCTGGGAAAACTACTGGTCGCTGGTTAAGGTAAAAAAGACACCGGCTGGTGTTTTCCCTTATCTGCCTTCTCCCAAACAGCGCTGGTGTACTGAGGTTTTGAAATTAATTCCTTATGAAAAGTGGATAGAGAGTAGTTATCCTGGTTGTACTATTGTTAGTTACGTAGGATTACGTGCAGATGAAAAAAGAGAAAGAAAAGGCTTAATTTCGGGCAATAAGAATATTATTACTCATTTCCCTTTTATAGAGGATGGCTTAACGTATGAAGATATAAGTTGCTTACTAGAAAAATCAGGGCTTGGCTTCCCTGCTTACTATAAATGGAGAAAGCGTTCCGGCTGCTACTTTTGTTTTTACCAAACCAAGCGGGAATGGCTGGGGCTTTATGAACATCATCCCGAGCTTTTTTTTAAAGCTATGAGTTATGAAACATTAATACCTGAAGCCGGGGTACGTTTTACATGGTGTGATGATATGAGTTTGAATGAACTGTTGAAAAGAAGGGACGAGATAATGAATCAACATCTTGCCGGTGATATGGAATTAAGGCCAGTAGAAAGGCTATCCTGTATTTTAGATGGTGTTTTGGTGGAAAGAGGGGCATTACAATGGGTATAGATGATTTTTTGACAGAAATGGCCATGCAGTTAAAAAGGGGTAGTTTTAAGCCGCACAAGCTGATATTTATATTAGCCGTGCTGGACCTACTTAAGGAAAACCCGGTCAATAAAATTTACTATGATGAAAGATTAAGACAAAGATTTACTTTTTATTTCCAAATGTTCGCTGATGAAGGCGATCGAAATAGGCCATACAATCCTTTTTTTCACTTGCAAAATAATAGATTCTGGAAGATAGTTCCAATAAAAGGACGAGAAGGCCATTTTGCAGCAATGAAGAAAATTGGAGGGCCTGGTGAGCTGATCCAGAATGTTTCCTACGCATACTTAGATGAACCAGTATTATGGGAATTTTTGGACCATGACAAGGCGGAAATAATTAGAAGCAAAGTAATTAGTATCTTGATGAAATATAAGGAGAAATGCTTAGCTAACAAAAAAATTGATGTGCCATTAAGTAGCAATCAGGATGATATTACCTCTAACAATACTTACAAATCGACTCCGCTTTTTGACACCCCACTTATGACAGAATTCTCTCACATAATAACATCGCCTTTCCATCAGGCTGCACAATCACTCCATTCACAAAACAATATCCCTCATGATCTTGACATCCTATCACTTCCAGCAAACGAACAAAGCTTTTACAGCCAGTGGGAAACCAGCACTTCCGGCCTACCCGGTCAGCCCGCAGCCCTTGTGGCGGAAAGGGACGGTGAATTTATGCTCAATGAATTTGTGGATTATTTGCATACCCTGAGCAATACTACGGCAGCCAATGAAAATGCCCTGGCAGAAAGCCAGCTGAACAGCCGCTTTTTTTCCCGGGTACGGGTAGTGCATCCTCTGGAAGGTTTTATAGCTGAACAATTAATGAATGGCTGTGGCCGGGTGGTGCTAACCGGTCATGCCGGCGATGGTAAAACCACTCTGGCCTTTGCCGTGCTGCAAAAGCTGGGCCTGATGGTGCGGCAATTGAAGTGGCGGCAGGAGTTTCCCGCACAGCGCCTGGTGGTAATCAAGGATATGAGTGAACTGCCGGTGGAACAGCGGGGGCAGGTGATGCAAGAACTCTGGCAGGATGAGGAGCGGCGCTATCTGGTGGTATCCAATACCGGTACACTGCTGGAGGCGGTAGGCTGGCTGGAAAAAAATCTGCCGCAATATGGTTTAAAGGAGGATTTGTTGAAAGCCCTGCAGGCTGATGGGCCGTATAAGCTGGCCAATCGCATAATGATCATCAATGCCGGGAGTATCATCAATATTGATCCGGCCCTGGAAGTATTAAAACGCCTGCTGGAGCCGCAAAACTGGTCTGATTGCCGGCAGTGCATCCATGGTCAGCACTGCCCTATTTTCTACAATGTACGGCTTTTGCAGCAGGGCTGGGACACGGTGAGGCAGCGCCTCGGGCTGCTTTACCGCCATCTGTATGAATACGGCTGTCGGTTGACCATGCGCCAGATGGTGGCCCACCTGGCCTATGCCTTAACCGGCGGCATCAATTGCCGGCAGGTGGCGGAAATGGCGCTGAATGCGCACCGGGCAGCTTTGCGGGGGAGGCTTTTTTTCAACCGCTTTTTTGGGGACGACGGCCAAAAGGAGGATGGTGCGGCCGGCCAGCTGTACGCGTTGCGCCGGCTGAGGCAGGCCGGTTACGGACAGATTCTGCAGCCGGCCCTGGAACAGCGCCTCTGGCTTACCGAAGACCGGAGCTGGACCGATTATCCCCTGGCGGATGAACTGGGCCGGGAGGTTGTAGATACCTGTACAAAAAGCTACAACAGCCGGGAAAAAGCCGCCCTGCGGCGGCAGATGCGCCGCCTGCTGTATTTCTGGGGCACCCGCTGGGCGGAAGCAGGTGGCGAAGGGGAGCGGGCGGCGGAGGATTTTATCGCTAAATTTCTGGATTCGCCGGCCTTGTTTGATTATCTGCAGATGATGTCCGAAAAATCCGATCATTACCGGAAGAAAATCCGGGAATATAAGAGAAAAGTGGGGCATGTGCTCCAGGAGTATTTCGCCGGTTCCTGCCTGGCGGAAAATGAAAAGCGGGAAGATATATACATTCCTTTGAGCCGGCCGGACCGGCCAGTGCCGGTGCTCTTTTTGCTGGCCCGCTATTTCCTGGGTGATTTTGACCTGGAACTGCGGCAAACCTTTGCGGTGGGAAAATATAAGCGACGGGCTCTTTTTCTTTTTCTTAAAGATAAGCCGGAATTGTGCCTGGAGCTCAGTTTACCCTTTATGGATTATGTGGCCCGCCGGCACCGCGGCGAGCTGACGGCCGATTTAAGTGCTTTTTATGCCAACCGCCTGCAGCGCTTCAAGGCCCAGTTGATCAAGCATTATCCTCATTTGCAGCGCTGGGAGCTGTTTAGCGATGATGGCCGGAAAGGCAGTCTGATCTACCTGCAGGCCGGGCGGAGCAGGCGGATAAACCTGGAATTTTATGCCGGTGAACTGGAGGTGTCTTTCTATGAATGAGCTGCCGCCCCTTTTTCCCCGGCAGCTGCCTCTCAAACGTATGGGTCGGAGGGAGTGGAAAGAGAACAAAAACCCGGCCATGCGCCTTTTGGGCAAACGGTTTTTTGTGGATCAGCGGGCCATGGAGCTGCTGGTCGAGTTTTTGGGTGTGCTGCTGACTCGGGAAAAGTGGATTGGTCACAGTGGGAGGCGGACAGGTACAGTGGACTGGGCCAAAGAGAGCGTCCTGCCTCCTCTGTCCCTTTTGCGCAGCTGGCCGGAAAACCAGGCGCTTTGCTACCGCCTGCCGGTACATCTAAATGTGAAGCTGCTGGCTTTTTTCCGGCGCACCCCGCCGGACAAGCAGCATGCAGTGCATGAACAGCAGTATATCCGGCTGCGGCAGGAACTGAAGGAAAGGCTGGGCTCCCGGGACCGTGTGGGAACGGCCCGGGCGGATGTGCTGGAGCAGTTGCTGGCCGGGCTGCAGGGATCGGGTGCCGGGCGCCTCTGGTCGGCCCGTACCTTTTATCCCCTGGCGCCGGCTTTGCTGATGCAAGAGACCATTTTTAATATTACAAAAACCAAATCCAAAGAAAAAAAGGATGGGGAATTGAGCTGGGAAGATACCATTGAAAAACTAAATGAATATTACAGTGTTTCCAAACACCGTTTCCTGGCCCGGGGTGGAGAGGTGCTTTATCTGCAGCTGTGTAATCTTTTTCGCACTTCCCCGGAGGAGTTTGGTGCCTGGCTGGGCCGCTGGCAGGATGTGCTGGAGGTGCGGCCCGAGGAGGCTGATCTAGAGCAGTTGCACTCCGGCCTGAACCGCTACCTGCCGGAACTGGCCGGGGGCGCGCTGGGCCGGCTGCTGCAGCATCTGGTGGATTATATCGAGAACCTGGACCCCGAAACCAGGCAGAAAGTGGCGGAAAAGGTGGGTACACTGGAATGTGAGTACTGCGCGGCCGACACCTGGCCGGAAACCTACCTGTTTGCAGTGGAACTGTACCGTTTGCTGCAGGCCGATCTGGATCCGGTGCAGCGTCTGGATATGCTCATGCTACTCTGCGCGCTGCAGGTGCTGCGGACCATCTGTGCCCAGAGCGCCCGTTACGGGGGCAGGGGAGAAAGGCCCGCTCCGCAAAATCCGCTGGGTTACACCTGGCTGTTTACGCCCGGCCGGGCTTCTCCCGCCCTGCGCCTGGCGGCGGCCGGTCACCTGGAAGTGCTGCAGACCATGATCTATACTGCACTGCGCCATCCGGCACTGGAAAACTATGTTCAAAGAGCGGTAATGGAACTGAAGGGCGGCGCCGGTGCGGAGACCTTAAAAAAAGAAGCGGGCAAACTGTGGAAGGAAGCCGATGATAAATACGGTTACAAGCTGCTGCTTTCCCTGGGCAAGCAGGTGGGCATCATTGCTCCCCGCACCGGTCGGGGAGCCCGCTTTGTGCTGGAAGAAAGGCTGCTGAGACTGCTGGTGCTTACGATATTGCCCCCCGGGTACAGCTGCACCTATCCCGAGTTTTTGCAGCGGGTTTATGCTCATTACGGCATCGCTCTGGAGGGAGTGCAGTTGCAGGAGGCCCTGCGCTTTGCGGGCCGGTTTGCCGGTACCGATTTTATCCTGCCGGAGAGAGAATGGCCCGTAACCATGCTGCGGGCGGCCGGTTTTCTGGTGGAACTGTCCGATGCTTTTTCGCTGGTGAAAAACACCTTTGGTTCAACTAGCTGATAAAGGAGCGTTCGGCATGTATTTTCTGTTGAACACGGTTTTGGACTGGCTGCAAAGACAGCTGGATGCATTGACCGGGGAACAGCAAAAGCTGGTTGTCGTGCTGCCCTCCTGGGACAGCGGTTTGCTGCTGGCTCTGGGCCAGCGGTTGCGCGAGCTGGTGGCCGGCTGGCCCCTTCCCATACAACTCCGGTACAGTGTGGCCTATCGGCTGGGCCAGGAATGGCGGCAAAAGGGTTCTTTGGCCCAGCAGCAGGATCTGGCGGAGATCCGGCGGCAGGGCTGGTACAATGAGGAGGACAACCTGACCGGGCAGCGCAACCAGCTGCCCGAGGGGCGCCCACTGTTAATTGTGCTGGCTGGTTCGGAACATATTCCCGACCGGCACAGCCTGCAGGATTTCTATCATTTGGATCAGGCGGCGCTCTGGCGGGAAGCGCTGGCCGGCAGTACCCGGGCCTGGGTGGCGGGAAAATTTGCCCGGGCTTTGGGCCAGGAGACAGCCGACGGTGTAGAACTGGCCAGCGCCGTGCTGGATTACCTCTACGAGCGCGGGCTGGCCGATTTACCGGCCATCAGTGTTTTTCTGGAAAACCTGGACCTGCAGCCGGCAGACAGCGGACAGACCGCCTGCCGGCTGCTGCTGGGCAGTTTGCCCGCTCTGGGTCAGCCGGCGCTATCCGGACTGGTGCTAAAAAAGATTTCCCGTGCAGCCAAAGGTGGCCCGCAGGCCTTCTGGCGCGGGAAATGTGCGGAATATCTGCAGCAGGCCCAGCAGTTTTTCAGCTACCGGTCCTTCCTGTCCCCTGCCGACCGGGAGAAGTATTTAGCAATTATTCAGAAGCTGCTTGCTCATGATGCCGCGCTGGAGCGGCTGGAAAGCCAGGAATGGCGGCTGGGCGTTTACCGGACGGCGGCAGAACTGCTGCGGGCGGTAGAGCAATATATAACCCGGCCTGTGCCGGCCCTGGCCGGTGCACTGCGCCGGGTCGACTTTGTGTTGATCAGCGATGAGATCTTGAATTATAAGCCCAAAAAGACCGATATGGAAGCGCCGGATCCGGATCCGCCCCCCTCCCGGGGGCCGGTCCGCCTGGAGGGACTGCTGCCCGAAGTGTTTTTGCGGGCCATCTGGCTGACCGCCTGTGAGATGAAGAAAGAATGGAAAGGGGTGTGGCTGGAGGATATTGTCCAGATCAGACTGCAGAGCGAGGTTTTTAAGCATGATTTCGTACCGCTGCAGGACGAGGAGGCGGAAGGGGCCGATGAGCGGGCCAAAGAATTTTTACAGCACCTGCTGGGCGGTATAGATGGCTGGCTGGCCTACGGCCTGCAGCTGGGCACGCGTGACCAGGAACTGGGAGTGGAAATAAATCTGTGCCCGGCCGGCCGGGCGGCGGAAGAGCTAACCTATGTATACAGCGGGGCGTCCATTCCCCGCCTGGAGTTTTATTGTGCTTTTGTTCACCGGGATGGCGAAACGCTGCAGCGGAAATTTTACTGGCCTGTGCCGGACCATCATCCCTGCCGCTTGCTGGAGGCTTTGTTAAAGTGGGTATACGAGTACTACCAGGAGAGAGCCGGCGGGCTGCCCCTGTTTTATTTGTCCGGAGTGAACAGCCTGGTGGGAGTGCGCCAGGATGAGGAGGCCTGCCGGTTGCTGCTGCGCTTTTTGCAGGGCGATCCGGAGCAAAAGCGCATAGTGGATCTGCTGGAGTTTACCGTGCAGCCGGGGGGTGAACAGCCCGGAGAGGCTCTGAAAAAGCTAGCTTTTTATTACCAGCATTTTATTAATGCTATTTATGATCGGGGGCTGTTTTCTGCCCTGGACGTGCGCAGGCATAGTGAGATGGAATACAACAACATGGCCCGGGCCTATCTGCAGGCGCTGGAAGAGTGTTTGCAAAGTTCTGGTACAGCAGGCAAAGAGGCGATGTTGTTACTGTACAAGGCCTTTTTAGTGGTGGACAGTTCTCTGGGCGGTAAACCCGGGTCGGTGTGGAAAAAGGATCTGCCGGCGGCGCTGGTTACACCGCTGCATCCGGTGATGCTAGAGATGCTGCACTATCAGTTCAGCTACCTGCTGGAATGTTTGGTTTATCTGCTGGAAAAGGGACTGAGCGGCAGCCGGGAAGTGGCTTTTAATGCCGCCAGCTGGCAGCGGCTGGTGGAACTGGCGGCGGTACGGCGGCCTCTGGGAGTGGTGATCCGCGGACAGAATCTGGAGTGCCAGGGGCGCGATTTCGCCTATCTGCAGGTGCTGGGTCAGGCCGGTGCGGGTGCTGGGGAAACCGCCAGCCTGGATTTTGCCGAAGAAGAAATGGACGAAGAAGATGAAGATGTCCATCCGGAATATTTGCAGCGGGGTCGGCTGGCCGAACTGGTCAAAGGCATTTTGCTGGACTACCAGGAAATGCACCCCTATGCCGCCGATGGACTGACTCTGGCGGTTTATGCCGGACGTTCCCTGCCCCAGATTCTGGCCGGTGTGGATGAATTTTTGCGGATCATGGTGCAGGAGCGGGAAGAGGAGGCGGCAGACCACTATGCTTTGCAGTTGATGGTGTATACCAGAGCCCACAGTGAGTGGACGGTGCGGCGCTGGCTCAGGGCCTGGCAGCAGAGCTGGCAGCAGGGCGATGTCGGAGGAGAAGGTGCGCACTGGAGCCACTGCCGTTTGACCGTGCAGTACCGCATGGCAGAAGATAAAGAGTTTAAAGACCTGGAGGGCATGTTCAGAGATAACCGCTGCGATCTAATCTTTTTAAGTGAATTTTTTATGGACAGTTCCAGCGAGTTTTACCCGCTGGAGCAGGATTTTTCCCGTTTGACAGAAAATTACCGCTATTTTCCGGTGCTGGAAAAGGTGTGCTGCCGCAACCGGGGTGCGGGAGGTGAATACAAGCGGCAGCGGGTGTTGACCAACCACCGCTTTCGCCGGGCTACCGCCCATGCCCGGCTGGTGCACCGGCTGCATAGTCCGGTTAGTCCGCCCGGGCAGGTTTTGCTTTTGGAAACGCGCGGTGTGGGAGATTTTCAAAAGGTGTTGTGTGCCGCGCACGCCAGCGGGGTGTGGGTGGTGTGTATAGATCCGGCTATGGACGAATATGTGCTTACTTTTCTGGAGGTTGATGGCAAAGGGAGCCCGGATGTCATCGGCTTTGGTACCGGCGTGGGCTCCCACGGTGAGGCCAATTTCACCATTTCCACCAGCCTCTTTAAATTGTCCGGTGTGCAGGACAGGATTGCCCGCTGGGTACGCAAGCTGTTTCCCGGCCAGTTAACCGAAAGCCAGGCCGGGGAAATAGCCCGGGCTTTTTGCCGGCGCGATCCGGATCAGCGACCGTATTTAAGCGGCCTGTCGCTGATCAAGTCCACCGGACCGGAAAGGTTTTTCCACGAATTTGTGGCCGGAAGCATGGTCCGCCTGATGCTCCAGCAGCAGGCGGCGGAAGATAGTTTTTGTGATGTACTGGTTTCCCTGGATGCTTTTCCCCACTGGTTCAAGCGGGATGAGCAGCGCCCCGATTTTCTGCACCTGAAAGCTGCTCTGGTCGGCGGCCGGGTGCGGGTGCAGGCCCGGCTGCTGGAGTGCAAACTGGGCAGGGAAAATGAGGAGCATGTGCAAAAAGCCGGGCAGCAGCTGGAGGCTGGCCTTTGTCGGCTGGCCGAGCGGTTTATGCCCTGCCCGCCGGGGGCTATAGCGGGTGTGCAGGACAGGCCGGACCAGCGTTACTGGTGGCTGCAGCTGCACCGGCTGATTGCCAGCCACGGTGTGAGCGGCGAGCAGTACGACAGGGTGCTGGCAGCTCTGGAACTGCTCAGCGAGGGGTATTTTGATCTGGAGTGGCAGGCGGCGGCCTTTGTTTTCTGGAATGACCGGCCGGGCGAGGAAATACAGCGCCAGGTGTTCCGGGAAGTGGAAATGCCGGGTCAGCAAAAGCTGGCCGTACCAGTTTTCCAGTACGGAAAGGATTTTATTAAGCGCCTTTGTTTGAACGGTGTTGAGTCGGTGGAGCTGGAGCAATGGCCGGTTTGTCGCTATGTTGGCCGCGAGCTGCCGGCTACAGTGGGAGCGGCTGCTGAAACACCGGCCGATCCCCCTGTTCTGGAAGATGACGGGGAAAGCGCTGTGCCGGTTTCGGGAGAGCAAGTGCCCGAAACAATATCTCCGGTGCCTTGTGGGGCTGACGAAACAGGGCCGCGGCGGTGTCTGCCGGATTTGGCTGCCCAAACACAAGTGGCGGCAGCGGCGGAAGCATTAATCGAGGGTGATGCTGTGGTTCGGTCGGTTGAGGAATGTCAACCTGTGCCGCAGCGCATCTTGCTGGGGTATGCTGCGGGTGAGCGCCCGGTGTACTGGGAGTTCGGCCACCCGGATTTGCCCAACCGGCACCTGTTGATTTTCGGCGCTTCGGGTACGGGCAAGACTTATGCCATCCAGTGTTTGCTGGCCGAGCTGGGCCGGCACGGCGCCAACAGCTTGATTGTGGATTACACCAGCGGCTTTACCAGCGGGCAGCTAAGCCCGCTGTTTGTCCAGCATTTGGCGCCCCGCCAGCATGTGGTGCGCCAGCAGCCGCTGGGGATCAACCCATTCCGGCGGCAGAGGTACGTGGAGGAAGGTATTGAACTGCTTGATAATCCGGCCCAGGTGGCCGGGCGGCTGGCGGGCCTGCTGGGCAAGGTTTACCATCTGGGGGAACAACAGTATGCAACGCTGTACAATGTCATCCAGGAAGGGGTCCAGCAGGCCGGAGACGGCTTTACCCTGCCCGGCCTGCTGGAAAAGCTGCGGGAGTACAGTGAAGCCGGGGGACATAATGCCAGCCAGGCTCTTTCGGTTTTTAATAAGATCCGCCCCTTTGTGGATATGAACCCGCTGGGTCCGGGGCGCAGCGGCTGGGAAGAATTGTTCACCGACCGGCAAAACCGCTGTCATGTGATCCAGTTGATCGGCTTTGAAGCCCAGATGGCCCAGTTGATCACCGAATTTGTGCTGCTGGATCTGTACTGGTATTACCGTTCCTGCGGCAGTGAAGCCCGGCCCCGCCCGGTGGTGCTGGATGAGGTGCAGAACCTGGACCACAGCGAGGGCGGGTCGCTTTCCAATATGCTGCGGGAGGGGCGCAAGTTTGGCCTTTCCCTGCTTTTAGCTACCCAGACGCTGAGTAATTTGAAGCAGGAGGAACGCGACCGCCTCTTCCAGGCCGCCCACAAGCTGTTCTTCCGCCCGGCCGATACCGAGCTGCGTTCTTTTGCCGGCATTATTGCCCAGGCTACCGGCGGGCAGGTGGAAGACTGGGTGCAGCGGCTGGCCAGCCTGGGCCGGGGTGAGTGCTATTCGCTGGGCTACGCCCGACGAGAAGGCGATGATAAGCTGAGGGCCAATTACTGGGTCAAGATCAAAGTGACCTCGCTGAAAAAGCGCCTGACAGGAGAGGATTAAGGTGAGTGAGCTTTTGCCCATCAATTTTCATAAAACTTTCCTGCCCGAGCGGCGCCTGCTGGGTGCTGTTCGCCCCCTCTGGCGAAATCGGGATGATTATCAACGGGTGGTCTATAAAGGTTGCTGGCCGCTGCATCCGCTTTCCACCTGGCTGTTGCAGCGCCTGGCGGCGGGCCGGGAACTGCAGCAGCGCTCGGCGGTTACGCTGCTGGTGGAGGCCTACCGCTTTGCAGCGGAGCGGGAACAGCCGCCGACGGCGCTGCTCAGGCCGGTAGATTTGCTTACCGGGGATCTGCTGGAGGAGTTTGTGGCCAGCAAACGCCTGGGCGGCAGGAGTGCGGCGGCCCAGGCCTACCAGGAAGTGATGCACAAGTACGGGCAGCGTTTTTCGCCCGAGGAGAGCACGGTGCTCAAGGCGGTGCTGCTGGCAACCCGCCTGGGGCTGAAGATAGAGAACCGTACCGTTTATCGAGCCCTGCTGGTTCAGTGCTGCGGATTGTCCGAGGAAGATTTGGTGGCAACTCTGGAGGCGCTGGAGGGAGAATACGGGGTTTTAAGCTGGAATGCGGCTCTGTGCCAGTACGACATTGTGGCCGATGCGGTACCGCGTCAGGAATTTCTGGAACGCTTAAAACAGCGGGCCAAAGGGGTGGGGATGCAGCAGCGGGCGGAGATTTTCCGTCGTCAACTGGCCGGCTGGCTGTAAAGCATGTTGAATTTACTGCTTTCCGAGCGGCGGCGGGCAGCGCATTGGCTGGAGCGCCATTTACCGGAGGAGACGAAGGGCAGGGCTGGCGTACATATGTATTATTAAAATAATAGAATACTTATTGACTTTTTGTAAGAAGTTTTGTTATATTGATAACAAGGCAAAAATTTTTTGGGGTGGTGAGAGATGGTGGAAGGTTCCCGAAGGGAGAACATCCATCCTATTCTAAAGAGCTACCTGCCCCTGGTGGAGGGGCTGGGCCGGACTCTGGGTCGCCACGTGGAGGTGGTGCTGCACGATGTTTCCCGCACCGAGGCCAGCATCATTGCCATAGCCAACGGGCATGTCACCGGGCGGGGTGTGGGTTCGCCGGCCACCGACCTGCTGATGGAATACATTGCTGCCGATGCTGAGCGGCGGGTGGACAGCGTGCTAAATTATCTGACCACCGCCCGGGACGGCCGGAAGCTCAAGTCTTCTACTTTTCTGATCCGGGATGAAAAGGAGCAGGTAATTGGTGCCCTGTGCATTAATATGGATTTGACCCACCTGGATATGGCCAAAAAATTCCTGGAAGAGCTGGCCTGGACCGAGACCGACCAGTCGCCGGAGAGCTTTCCGGAAAATGTGGGCGATTTTCTCAGTATCATGCTCAAGAAAGGCCTGGCGCTGGTGGACAAGCCCGCCAGTTTGCTCACCAAGGATGAAAAAATCAAAGTGGTGCAGTACTTGGACAAAAACAAGGTCTTTCAGATCAAGGGTGCGGTGGACATAGTGGCCCGGGAGCTGGGCGTTTCCCGGTATACAATATACAATTATTTAGATGAAATCAACGCTGGCAATATTTAGGGCCTGCCGGCCAAAGAAGTCTATTTGCGGCAGGTCGGGCTGGCCTATGGCACCGTGCTGCAGGGTTTGCCCGGCTTTGCCGCCAGCGGCTGCGCTGGAAATTAATTATATATGGGGGTACAGAACATGGTTGACTTCAGCAAGGCGGAACCGTTCAAAATCAAAATGGTGGAGCCCATCCGGATGATCTCCCGGGAGGAGCGGCAGGCAGCTTTAGAGCGGGCCGGTTACAACCTGTTCCTCTTGAGGGCTGAGGAAGTGTACATCGACCTTTTGACCGACAGCGGCACCGGGGCCATGAGCGACTATCAGTGGGCCGGTTTGATGCTGGGGGACGAATCCTACTCGGGGAGCAAAAACTTTTACAACTTGAAAAATGCTGTGGAGGATATTTTCGGTTATAAGTACACCATTCCCACCCACCAGGGCCGGGGTGCCGAGCAGGTGCTCTTTCCCATTTTGACTAAACACCCGGGGGCCTATGCATTAAGCAACATGCATTTTGACACCACCAAGGCCCACGTGGAGCTGGCCGGCGGCCGGGCGGTAAACTTCGTGATTGAAGAAGCTTTTGATACGGGCACCTATCACCCCTTCAAGGGCAACTTTGATCTGGAGAAAATGGAGGCCTTCATTCAAAAAGAGGGCGTGGAGAACATCTCTTTCATTTTGATCACGGTCACCTGCAACAGCTGCGGCGGCCAGCCCGTGTCCATGGCCAATATCCGGGCGGTGAGCCAGCTGGGCAAAAAATATGGCCTCCGGGTGTTCATCGACGCGGCCCGCTATGCGGAAAACGCTTACTTTATCAAGCAGCGGGAAGCGGGTTATGCTGATAAATCAATCAGAGAGATAGTTAAAGAGATGTTCAGTTATGCCGACGGTTTCACCATGAGCGCCAAGAAGGACGCCATTGTGAACATCGGGGGCCTGCTTGCGATCAAGGAGGACGAGGAACTGTACAACCTGTGCTGTGCCCGCACGGTGCCCATGGAAGGTTTCATCACTTATGGCGGTCTGGCTGGCCGGGATATGGAAGCGCTGGCCCGGGGCCTGTACGAAGGTTTGGATGAGCACTACCTGCGCTACCGCATTGGCCAGGTGGAGTATCTGGGTAAACGCCTGCTGGACGGCGGTGTGCCCATTCAGTATCCAGTGGGCGGACATGCCGTGTTTGTGGATGCCAAAAAGATTTTGCCCCATATACCTTACTATCAGTTTCCGGCCCAGGCCCTGGCCAACGAGCTGTACCTGGATGCGGGCGTGCGCGGGGTGGAAATCGGTTCCTTCCTGCTGGGCCGCGACCCGGATACCAGGGAAAATCTGCAGTCGCCCATGGAGCTGCTGCGCCTGACCATTCCCCGCCGGGTTTACACCAACAACCACATGGACGTAGTGGCCGACGGCCTGATCGGCATAATGGAAAAGGCCGACCGGCTGGTGGGCCTGGAGTTTACCTATGAGCCCAAAATCCTGCGCCACTTCACCGCCCGTTTGAAACCGGTGGGCCGGTAACCGGCCGGTTGGTTGATAAACCCCTGCCGTTCAGTTTAGGGGATTGTCCGGCCCGGGCTGTCCATAATAACATTTTTTGAGTCTGGTGGTGGGGAAAGCATTTCTGACATGACAGTATCGGAGGGGGATATTTATGGCGGGACGAGAAACCTTTTCGGGTAAAATTGGTTTTATTCTGGCCTGCGTGGGGGCGGCCATGGGTTTGGGCAGCATCTGGATGTTTCCCTGGCGCCTGGGGGCTTTCGGTGGGGCGGCTTTTCTGGTGCCCTACCTGCTGTTCACTTTTGGCCTGGCGGTTACCGGTCTGATGGGCGAGTTTGGCTTTGGCCGCAGCCAGCAGAGCGGCGCCATTGGGGCTTTTGAAAAGGTTTTTCGGGAAAAGGGCCGGGGCTACGGCGCAGTCCTGGGCACCATCCCGGTGCTGGGCGTGACCGGTGTGTTTATCTTCTATCTGATTGTGTGCGGCTGGGTGCTGAAGTATTTCGCCCTGGCGGTGAGCGGCGCTTTTGGCCGGATGGACCTGCCGGCCTATTTCGGCAGCTTTGCCGGGCACGGGGAAAGTATTATCTGGCACCTGCTGGCCATGTTGATCACCCTGCTCATTGTCATGCGCGGTGTGCAGGGGGGCATTGAAAAGTCCAACAAGATCATGATGCCGGCCCTGTTCATCATTTTGCTGGTCCTCATGGTCCGCTCCCTGACTCTGCCCGGGGCGGGTAAAGGCGTGAAGTTTTTGCTGGTTCCCCAGTGGTCCCATCTGGCCGACCCCCAAACCTGGGTGATGGCTCTGGGCATGGCCTTTTTCACGGTTTGCCTGGGCGGGGCGGCTATGGTGGTGTACGGCAGTTATCTGAAAAAGGATGAGGATATTCCCTCTTCGGCCATCAATACGGCTTTCTGGACCACCATTGCCTCATTGCTGTCCGCCTTTGTGACCATTCCGGCCGCTTTCGCCTTTAATATGGATCCCCAGGCCGGGCCGCCGCTGTTGTTCATCACCGTGCCACAAATCTTCAGCACTATGCCCGGCGGGTACCTGTTCGGCATCTTATTCTTCCTCTGCGTGATTTTTGCCGCTATCTCTTCGGCGATCAACCTGATGGAGGTGCCGGTGGAAGCGGTGATGGACCGGCTGAAGCTCAGCCGGAACCAGAGTGTGCTGTTGGTGGCGCTGCTGGGCTTTCTGGCCGGCATTCCTCTGGACATAAATATAAACCTGTTCGGCCGGTTTGCCGATCTGGTTACCGTCTACCTGGTGCCGGCCGGGGCCGTGCTGGCTGCCTGCGTTTTCTTCTGGGTTTACGGTGTGGGCCGCGCCCGGGAGGAAATCAACCGGGGGGCAGCCCGTCCCCTGGGCCGCTGGTGGGAATTTCACGCCAAATACATCTTTGTGCTCACCTCGGTGGCGGTGCTGGTGCTGGGTGTAATCATGGGCGGTTTTTAATGCCGCACCGGTGTCCGGGAGGCTTAAATGAACCACTGCCTTTCCCGGTGCCTCTGAAACAAACCGGCTTTTTGCGGCGGCAGGTTGAATAAGGGGTTAAATGAGCGGTTTTTGCCGTATAATATTCACAGAGCGGCCCGGTCCGACCGCGACCGGGCCGCTCCCTGTCCGTGCCGGATGGCGTGGCCTGGGCCCGTTTGGTGGAGGTTCATTGGGAAAAGGATTTTTAGCTGATCAGGAAAATGGGAAAAGGGATAATATTATAATTGCAGCTTCGGGTATTTAAGATAATCTGTGTGCGGAGCAGTAGTTTTACAGCGCCAGGCTGTAGGATATACATTTGAACAGGAGTGATCGCTGTGGAAGAAAAAGTGCAAATCAATACCGAGAAAAGCCCGGCGGCCATTGGGCCCTATTCCCAGGCCATCCGCTGGGGCAACCTGATTTTCACCAGTGGCCAGATTCCCCTAACTGCGGCCGGTGAACTGGTCAGCCAGGATGTGCAGGAGCAGACCCACCAGAGCCTGCGCAATATCAAGCAGATCCTGGAAGCGGCCGGCAGCAGTATGGACCGGGTGGTCAAAACCACGGTGTTCATCAGCGATATGAACGATTTTCCCCTGGTAAACCAGGTGTACCAACAGTATTTTCAACCCCCCTACCCTGCCCGCAGCTGTGTGCAGGTGGCCCGCCTGCCCCGGGATGTAAAGGTGGAGATAGAGGTTATTGCTCTGGCCGGGAAGGGCCAGTAAAGCAAACCCGGAAAAATATCACCCTTCATGGTCTTGCCCCCTGTAAAATATATTCCCGCCGGTTGCCTGGCGGGCTTTTTCTTTGGGGTGAGCGGTGTTTTGTGGCAGGCACAATGACATTCTTGTGGCATTAACTGTGACAAAATTTTCCCTCCCCGGATGAAAAGCAAAGTCGTTCATGGTATGATTTAGGTTGTGTTTTCAAAGTTACCGAAGCCATAGCATAGCTGATGCCAGGTTTAAGAAAGCCAAGAAGGAACTGACTTTTTTATCGTAGCGAGTAGCCAATCTGCGGAAATGCTTAAGCTTATTAAAAAAACATTCGACCAAATGCCGTTCTATAAAAAGGTGCCAATCTGTATGGCGTTGTACTTTGCGGTGCTTTCGACTTGGGATAACGGCATTGGCTTGCACGGTATTTAAATATTCCATTATCTGGTCAGTATCGTAACCGCGATCAGTGTTGATTGTCAACAGAATTGACCCACTATGTGCAAATAAAATTGATCCACAG
>NZ_JBRAJI010000027.1:0-39033 GCF_052744395.1 Desulfurispora sp.
CTGTGGATCAATTTTATTTGCACATAGTGGGTCAATTCTGTTGACAATCAACACTCTGGATGGAGCATTCTCTTTCGCCCAGGCAAACTACATTGTTGTAATGGTCGGCAAGGAACTGAACCTCGATATGGCGGGGTCTGAGCAACTCTTTTTCAATGTAGCAGGTTGGCGAGTTAAAAGCGAACTTTCCAATCCGTTCAATACGCTGGTATACTTCCGGTACCTTCTCTGGTCCGTTCACCAGCTCTATGCCCTTTCCGCCGCCGCCCCGGTCCAGTTTCAGCAGGAAAGGGTAACCGTGGTTCCGGGCATAATCGTAAATATCCTCCAACTGGTTGATGACATTAATTGTGCCCGGAATGACCGGAACACCGGCTTCATAAGCCAGTTTGCGGCAATAGGACTTGGATTCAATGGCTTGCAGCACGGCAGGAGGAGAACCGATCCAGATTGCACCGGCCATTTCCACTGCGCTGGCGAAAGCAGCATTTTCCGATAAGAACCCGTAGCCGGGGTGAACGGCCCGGGCGCCCGATTTTTGTAAAACGCGGATTAACTCTTCAATATTTAAGTAACTCTTCATTGGATTGGCCGGACCGATGCAATATGTTTCATCGGCCTCTGTCAGATAGGGGGCGTTCTGGTCGGCTTCCGAATAAACGCAGACGGTTTTTATGCCCATTTCCCGGCAGGCCCTCAGAATACGGGCGGCAATTTCGCCCCGGTTGGCTACGAGAATTTTATCAATCACATTTCTCACCATTTGATTTATTATAATCGGGTGAAAAAAGGCCTATGTTTCCAGGATGATCATAGGGGTGCCCAATTGCATTTCATCCCATTCTTTGACCAGGATGCTCTTGACCACACCATCATATTCAGAAAGTACGCTCAACTCGGTTTTCATGCAGTTAAGTACAGCTACCTCCTGTCCCTGGCTGATCCTGTCCCCTTCATTTACCACTACTCTGGCCACAAGACCGGGCATATGGGCTTTAATTACCTGTTCCATTTTATCTCCTCCCTGGAATGATATTGATCTGTTATTGGTTTTACCGGGCACTTAAACTGGCCAATGGGATACCCAGGCGGGTAAACTCGGCCCTGATTTGCTGCACCACCTGTGGCGCATTGGGGGCATCGCCGTGGCAGCAAATTGTGTCGGCTTCCACCGCAATTTGCCGGCCGCTGATCGTGGTTATCTTGTTATCTCTTGCTACCATAACCGCCCTGGCGGCTACTTCTTCTGGAGATCGGGCCTGTTTTTCCCTCTCCAGTACCCAGTTACCCTGGTCATCGTAGCTTAAATCTACCAGAATCTCTGCGGCCATGCGCATCTGTCTGGCCTGACCCATTTCCCAGATCAGGCTCTGGCGGGGTACAAAGATGTACAATTCTGGATTAAAAGCAGCGATGGCGTCCAGGAAAGCCTGGGCATATTTTTCTTCTTCGGAGACCATGCGATAAAGAATACCATGGGGTTTGACGTGCTGTAGCTTGACGCTGCAGGTGCGGGCAATGCCATCCAGGGCACCCAGTTGATAAAGGGTGTCGGCGGTTAGTTCCTCTGGTGTTATATCCAGCCGCCGCCTTCCAAAACCGCGCAAATCCTGTAACCCGGTGTGGGCCCCCACCGCTACGCCGTACTTTTTGGCCAGCAGTACGGTGTTATACATCACCAGCGGGTCGCTGGCATGAAAGCCGCATGCGATATTGGCCGAGGTAATATGGGGCATGACTGCTTCATCGTGCCCCAGCTTGTAACGGCCAAAACTTTCCCCCATGTCTACGTTTAAGTCCACAGTATATCCCTCCGTTATTGTAATGACTTTTCCGAAAGCAGCTCTTGCTGGGCTAAACGGGCCGCAATAGCCTCTTCCTGGGTGCAATAAGCGAACTTAATATAATCACGACCCGGCGTGCCCTGGCCAATTTTCCACAGGTCGGCATAAATAACGTGCAGGGCGCACATGTAACCGCCCAGTGTCGGGCCGTCGGCAATCAGCAAAATTGGGGTGTTGCCGCAAATATTCAGAGCGCCGCGAATGGCGTAGGCATGGTCCAGTACATTGGAGGGGTGACTGCCGGCTACTCCTCCGTCCGGACGGGCAAAAGCCAGATCTTTGGCTTCGGCCAGCCGGTAGGCCGAGCGGTTGGAACTGAGCTGTATTTTAAAGGATGTCTCATAGAGATAGTCCATACCTTCCCGGGTCAGGTAGTCGGGAGCAGCGTTGGGTCCCGGCATGGCCCGCAGCTCCCATTCACGGCTATACTGCGGAATGACGGCATCCTTCAATCTGTGACTGGCCAATTGCTGCAGGCTCTGGGCGGGCCTGCCGAACTGCAGCAAATCGTCTTTCTGCAATTTGCGCCCCTGGTAGCCGCCGTAGCTGCCAAATAAGCAGGTGGATTTGCTGCCCAGGTATAGCGGGACATCAACGCCACCGGCGACACAAAGGTATGATCGAAATCCCCATTCGCCAAAGTGGGAAAAGGTGAGCACATCACCCTTTTGTACAATCAACGGTTGCCACATGGGTACTTTTTGTCCGTTGATGGTTGGTTGCATGTCGCTTCCCGTTATGCTGATCACGGTCTCAATGCCAAATTCAGCCGAGAAATAGCCGCCGGCAATTTCGATACCTGCTTCACCGGGTGGGTTGCCTACCAGCAAATTGCCCAGCCCCAGAGCAACATTGTCGAAAGCTCCCGAAGAAGCCATGCCGTTATCCAGATATCCTATGCGACCCGGCCAATCCTCTACCACGGCTTCTATGCCACCGTTGAGCACTTTGAGCATTTTCAGCCCTCCTTGTAATCATGTAATTAAATGAAAATATTGGGCTTGCCTTACTGCCCTGATTAAAGGGTTTACACCCGGGGCGCTATTTTGCTGGCCGCTTCCTGTTTGGCCTGCAGTTGTTTCATGCCTTCCTGCACCGGGAGAGAATTATAAAACTCCAGCCATTCCTTGACGACAAATTTGCCAGATTGAATGTTGTATTCATAATCGGTTTCCTCGTGAACATGCCGGTAAATCTCCAGCACTTCCTCTTCGCTGCTTTCGTAAAAACGGATCCGGTCGCCCGCCCGGAAGAAGGTGGGGCTTTCTTGGAATAACGGGTGCTTCTGGCTGAATTGGAAGATGGGAATGGTGCGGCCAAATAGCTGGTAGCCTCCTCCTGTGGGGGTAGGGTAAATGTACAGACAGGGACCGCCAATACCTACTGTGCCCTCGGGTGTCCAGGTGCGGGGCGGGTTGTACTTAGGGACAACTATGGCGCAGCGGGGGTCTAGAGGCCAGAAAAAGCCGCCACCCGGCCAGAACCCGTTGCCGCTGTTATACCACTCGGTGCCGCAAATCATTTGCTTTAATTCGCTTACGGTAACTCCATTGCAGAGTGCCATAAACTCAATGTTGTAGCCGTTAATTACATTGGGGGCGTCCGGCCGTACCTCCCGGACATACTTTTCCACCGCCTTTTTGGTCTCGCTGTCTTCAAAAGCAATGGGCAGGGTGATCAGACGGGAGGAAAACTCAATGTCGTTTACATCACCGATGCTTTCTTCTACTTCTTTGATTTCGTCAATTAGCTTGTGCACGGACAATTGAACGGGATCGAAGTGATAAAGGTTGGTGCGCAGGCCGGGGACGGTTTCATAAAGTCCGGGAATTTTTTTGGCCAGCACGGCGCTGTTTACCGTGAGCACCCGGAAGGAGTCCACCAGGTTGAAGCGGGGTACTGAGCCATACTCCACTTGCAAAAAGCCGTCACCGGCCTGGCGGAAAAGGATTTCCGGTCTGGTGCCTGCTTCCGGCAGGTGGGCCAGGATTACATTGTAATCCCTTGATTGCATAATTTTACCTCCTTACAAGGAAATTATATGGTTTATTGAGTTTTTGCTCTGAAAGATTAATTAATAGTTAAAATATTTTAAATATTTTATCATAGCCAAACATTGGAATCCAGAAAAATTATTTTGCATATATCAACAAAAAATTAACTTTGCTTTCGCAGTATACACAATTGTATTGCTTTGATAACACATTTGCCCTGCTACAGTACATTGAGCTAGGTTCCTCTTGCTGGACAGGCAACTGATGCAAGCAGCTAACTGCTGGTTAATATCTTGCAATTCAGAAAACACAAATAATTATCGGGAAGGTTGGACCATGTCTGGAGGGGATAAGGCGGAAATCATGCTGCAGTTATTCCACAACTATGTCCTGGGGGAAATGCTGGCCCGCAATGCGTGCAAGTTTCCGGAAAAGGTTTGTCTGGTGGAAGGGGAGTCCAGGCTTACCTATCAACAATTTAATATCCGGGTCAATCGCCTGGCCCACGCTCTGACCGGGCTGGGGGTGGATCGGGGGGACAAGGTGGCCCTGCTGCTGTTCAACTGCAGCGCCGTGCTGGAGTGCTATTTCGCCCTGGCCAAGTTGGGTGCGGTGGCTGTGCCGGTTAACTTCCGCCTGGCCGGACCGGAGATAGCTTATATAGTGGATAACGCCGACGCCCGGCTGTTTATCCTGGACAGCGCCTTTGAACAGACGGTGGTGGGAATACGGAGCCAGCTGCCCCGGGTGGAGAAGTACATTGTCTGGCCGGAAAATAAAATGCTGCCCGATGCCCTGGTTTATGAGCAGCTGCTGCAGGCAGGTAGCGAGGAGGAACCGGCCCGGCCGGTGCAGGACGACGATCTGCTGTTGATCATGTACACTTCGGGTACCACGGGCAAACCCAAGGGGGCCATGCTCACCCACGAAAACATTTTGGGCAATGTGCTCAGCTGCACGGTAGAAATACCTACTCATTTTGGTTCCCGCTATCTCTGTGTGCCGCCCCTCTTCCATGTGGCCGCCCTGGCCATGGCTATGCAGAATTTTTACCTGGGCGCTACTGTTTATCTGATGAAGGCTTTCGACCCGGCGGCAGTGGTGCGCACCATCCAGGCGGAGCGCATTACCAGCATCTTTTTGGTGCCGGCCATGTGGAACTTTTTGCTGCAGGTGCCGGGTCTGGAAAACTACGACCTGAGCAGTCTGGAAATTGCCATCACCGGAGCGGCCATCATGCCGTTGCAGCTCAAGCAGCGCCTGCTGCAAATTTTTCCCGCTCTTAAGCTGTATGATGCTTTCGGGCAGACCGAGATGAGCCCGGTGACCACATTGCTGACGCCTGCGGATACCCTGCGCAAGGCGGCATCGGTAGGTCGGCCCATTCTGAACACCGAGATCCGGGTGGTGGATGACAACAATAATGACGTGCCGGTAGGACAGGTGGGCGAGATTGTTTATCGGGGTTGGGGTCTGTGCCAGGGGTACTACAAAAACCCGCAGGCCACAGCCGAGGCTATGGCCGGGGGCTGGTTCCACAGCGGCGATCTGGTGCGTCTGGATGAGGAAGGCTTTGTGTATGTAGTGGATCGGAAAAAAGACATGCTGATTACGGGCGGGGAAAACGTTTACCCGGCCGAGGTGGAGGAAGTGCTGTACCGGCATGAAAAAGTGCTGGAAGCGGCGGTATTTGGCATACCGGATGAGCAATGGGGCGAAAGTGTGCACGCCGTGATTGTGCCCAAACCGGGTGTGTACCTGACGGCCGAAGAGATCATCAGCTTTTGCGGCCAGTACCTGGCCGGGTACAAGAAGCCCCGCTCGGTAGAATTTGTGGAAGCGCTGCCCCACAATGCCGCCGGCAAGGTGCTGAAAACCCGCCTGCGGGAAAGGTTTCGCTCCGGTTAGTGGACCGCTCTTGGTAATTAATGCCCCGGGAAGGCGCTGGCTGTTTCGCTTTGGTCGAGGTGGGGTGGTGGAAGTGGGTTCATGGTAAACAGGCCTTTTTCCGCCAGAGCCTTGCCGTGCAGTGTGACATTGCCGTGTAGGATAATTTTCTGCCGGGCGTAAATAGTTTTCAGCAAGTGAGGCTGACCGATGGTTGAGCCAGGCATTATGGTAATGCTGCCCAGGGCGAAAATGTTGCCCAGTATACAGCAGTTATTGCCAACCGTGATGCTGTGGCCCAGTATATTACCCGCTATCAGGCAGTTATCTTCAATATGAATGTCGGCCTCACATTTGATATGACCCGCTACGGTTGTTCCACTGGCGATGTGCTTATCCGGGTAAACAGGCAAATCGGCGCTGGCTGTCTGGAAGGGGCGGTGGTGAGGGTGCGGGCTAGCCTGCAGCAATTGCCGCCAGTTCTCTATCAGCTGTTCCTGGAAAACGATACGGACTGTGGGGGCAAAAAGGATATTCAGCCGGCAGCCGGGACCCAGCAGCAAGGTGCGCTTGCTGGTGGCCTGGGTGACGCTGCTTTGCTGGCCAATGACCATGCTGCCCCCACTATCCAGCCAGCGCATCACTGTCAGATGGCCTGGTAGAGCGACAAATGTGCCGTCTGTAGCCAGGGCGCGTAGCTTAACATTTTCCCGGACCAAAACATTCTGGCGCACATAAAGTTCACTGTGGGCTACGGTACCGCCTAGAAACAGGGCGTTGCCTTTAATCAGGCAGGGATGGGACAACCGGGCCAATCGGTTGAGGATCAAATGGGTATAATAAAGCAGGTATTTTTCCCGCCACAGGCCCTGCTCCAGCTCAATTTTTCCACGGTTGCCCAAATAGTGATGGTTTGTTGCGGCAGCCACCTTTTGCCGGAAAGAATTGCTGAAAACGCGCGGGTCTTTTTCATAATTTATGTCAATATGGTATGGCTCCAGATCGGTGGGCCAAAGTGCCTCACGCAAGGAAGGAAGCAGCGGCAGTCATTACCGAGCTGTAGATGAAATAGTTGAGTATGAGCAGTGGTATGAGCAGCAGGCGTTGCCTGCCTCCGTCAATAACCACCGCCAGACCCATTTCATAAAAGAGAGCCACATTGCCCATAAATTGCCATACTCCATAGGCAATAAACATGGTCACCGCGAATTCATCCATTGCGCCCAGGTAAAACAAAAGCAGTGATACTGCCAGATTGCCGGAAACCAGCAGGGCCGTGAGATAGTAGCAAAGAAAAAGGCCGGTGTCTAATTTTTGCCAGATATTGAGGTGCGGGCTCTGCAAAAGTGGGAGCAGGTATTTGCACATGACCTGGGTGTGCCCCCGGGCCCACCTTTTAATCTGCCGCTTGCGCACCTCCCAGTCTTCCGGGGCCTCTTCATAGCATTCCAGGCGATTGCCGTAGGCGACTTTCCAGCCGTGCAGGTAGAGCTTGGCGGTAAGTTCGGTATCTTCGGCCAGTATTTCGGTGGAAAACCCCCCCAGCGATATTACCAGTTCCCGGCGAAAACCGCCCACCGTTCCGCCGTACTGGACCATCAGCCCCAGGTTGTACCGGGCTTGCTGGTCTATCTGGTACCCGCCGGACCGTTCAATATCGATCAGTCTGGGCAGAAGGGAGCGGTGCAGGTTGACCGGAACCACCCGGCCCATTACCGCTCCCACCTGGGGGTCTTTAAAGCCGGTGACCAGATCGCGCAGCAGTCCTCTGCCGGGCAGGTAATCAGCGTCAAAGATTACCACAATTTCTCCCCGGGCAATCTGCAGGGCTTCGTTTAAGGCGGCCGGTTTTCCCCTGTTGCCGCTATGCCGGTGCAATGGGTGAATCAGCCGGGGATGCCGGCGGTGAAAATCATCAATTATTTCGGCTGTTCGGTCGGTGGAGTGGTCGTTTACCGGCATGATTTCCAGCAGATGGGCTGGATAGGAAAAACGCAAGGTGGCATTTAGTATGTCGGCGGCTACTTTTTCTTCATTGTGCATGGGAATGATTACAGTTACGCTGGGCAGTTCGCTGTCATGGAGATCCTGGTAATAGGGGCGCTGGCTGCCCAGAAGGCGGTTATAAACGTAGATTAGTTTGTCTTATGGCATATACGATCAGGATGACTACCGCAACTGTCAGGTAGGCTTTGAGCAGGGAAATCACGAGAGCCATTTCCATGCTTCCTTTTGCTGGCCTATTTGTAGTGACGTAATGGTAAAAAGCCAGGATAAAGCTGCTTCAAAGAAGAAAAAGTCGCTAATAGGGCTGTATATAAAAATAAACAAAGGCAGAATTGCTTGTCCTGCTCCCTGGGTGCAGAAGAAAAAAAACTGCAGGCGTACAAAACTAAAACAGGCTTCACAAATCGTAACAAACATTATGGTAAAGCCTTTCACCCAGTAGTTAATTGGTAGAAAAGACGATAGCATAAGCGTGCTGGCGGGAAAAACCAGCCACACTACCAGCTGAATTTTCATGTACAGGCGGGAAAGGTGGTTAAGATCATAGGGAAAACGGGAAAAGCATAATAGCCAGAATACAGAGGAAAGCAAAATCAGTAAATTTAGCAGCAGGAAATAATAGGCCGGTTGATATTGATGATACAATATTTTTCTGGCAGTTAACCAGATGATCAGAATTGCTGCCAGCAGGGCCAGCAAATGTTTGTCGTTGGCGCTGGCCTGCCAGAACAGTCCCGGATGCCAGATAGAACCTGCATGTACAGGAATCACCCGGGTTAATCCCAGGTGCTGCAGGCCATTAATGATGGCCAGGCTGAAGATATAGCTTATTGCGTCTACTAACCGATAATGATATGTCCAGCTCAGTAAAGCAACCAGCAACAATGTATTGGCTAAAAAGTGAACGGTCAGCTTTTTTCGGTTGGCCAGAGTGCGGTAAGCGCGATGGGGCGGGACTACTTGCATGGTACATACCTCGATTTTGGGCGCTTTTTAGTATTTTAGTATAGCAGACAAATATTGAACCAAACAATTGTCTATAATTGGTGACATTGCTCAAACCGCCGCTTTTTGAGCAAAATATTGCAGCAGACCAGGTGCGGAAAACCCGGCTGTGAGAAAAATAGGGATGCCGCTAACCGGTGGAGCTTTGTTCTTCGATTAAAGAATATCAGTTTGGGAATAGTGTGTTAATAATATTTTTGATATTCTGAATAAACAGAAATCAATCTGTGTTTTTGCGCCCAAAAAATCCCGGAAAAAATTCATGTACAGGAGGGAGCGCCATGGCCGCCCTTTACCCCCCTTTGACCGAAGAGGATAAACAAAAATATTACGCCCTGACCGATGAAAACCTGGATTTCCTCCGCCGGCGCTACAGCCGTGTAGGCCGCTGGGTGATTGCCGACATCATCCGGCGCAGCGCCTACCGCTATCCGGACAAGCCTGCCCTGATTTACCGCGACCGGGTGCTCACCTACAGCCAGCTGGAGCAGGAGTGTAACCGCTTTGCCCACGCCCTGCTCAATATGGGGCTGCGCAAGTACGACCGGGTGGCTATTTTAGCTCACAACACGCTGGACCACGTGATCACCTGGCTGGGCACGGCCAAGGCCGGCGGGGTGTATCTGGCCATCAACTACCTGCTGCGGGGCAAGGACATCAGCTACTGCATCAACCATTCCGAAGCGCGGGTGTTTGTGGTGGAAGATTCCCTGTACCCCCTGGTGCAGGATGTGCTGGGCGATATGCCCGGTGTGGAGCTGTTTTTGTGGTCGGATCAGGTGGCCGGCCAGCCCGCCCCGGCCGGCTTTACCCCGCTGGCCGGCTGGTACGCCGGGCAACCGGATAGCGAGCCCGGGGTGGAGCTCTCCATACTGGACCCGGTGCAGATGACCTACACCAGCGGCACCGAAACCCTGCCCAAAGGGGTGATCCTGACCAACCAGTCGCTGCTGGCCGAGTACACGGGCTGCATCATCGACGGCGAGTACAGCCCGGAGGATGTCAACTTAAACGCCCTGCCCATTTTCCACTGCGCCCAGCGCGACGTTTTTCTCACCCCCTGCCTGATGCTGGGGGCGACCAATATCCTGCTGCCCCAGGCCGACCCGCAGCAAATTCTTCAGTCAATTGAAAAATACCGGGTGAGCATGTTTTTCGCGCCGCCCACGGTCTGGATCAGCCTGCTGCGCCATCCAGAACTGAACAAGTACGATTTGAGCTCGCTGATTAAAGGCTACTACGGGGCCTCCATCATGCCCGTGGAGGTGCTTAAAGAGCTGCAGCGCACCTTCACCGGCTGCCAGCGCTTTTACAACTACTACGGCCAGACCGAGCTCAGCCCCTACCACACGGTTTTAAGGCCCGCCTTTCAGGTGAGCAAGGCCGGTTCGGCCGGCAAAGGCGGCCTGCACATGGAAACCCGGCTGGAAGACGACGAGCACAATCCCGTCTGCCAGGCCGGTGTGGCAGGTGAGATCTGCGGGCGCGGGCCCCACGTCATGCTGATGTATTTCAAGGAGCCCGAAAAGACCGAAAGCACGCTGGCCCACGGCTGGTTCCACAGCGGAGACATCGGCGTGCTGGATGAAGACGGGTTTGTCAGTGTGGTGGACCGCAAAAAGGACATGGTTAAAAGCGGCGGTGAAAATGTGGCCAGCCGGGAAGTGGAGGAGGTCATCTACTTAGATCCCCGCGTCTCCGAGGTGGCCGTGGTGGGTCTGCCCCACGCCCGCTGGGTGGAGGGCGTGACCGCCATAGTAGTGCCCAAAGCCGGCGAGAGTATCACCCAGGAGGAGATCCTGCAGCTGTGCCGCCAGCACCTGGCCCCCTTTAAGGTGCCCAAGGGCGTGATCTTTGTGCCCGAGCTGCCCAAAACGCCCAGCGGCAAGATTTTAAAGCGCGATTTGCGCCAGGAGTACCGGGACTATTACGACAGTGCATTATAATATTAGCACTGGGGAGCTGTGGGTTTATTTATTCTGAGCAAGCCCGTCTGGAGTGCTAAGAAAATTTCTTAAACAAAGCCAGCAGCTCGGGCAGTGTATCCATGACGTCCCGCTCCGCGCGGACGTCATTTTCTATTTTCTCGGCCATGTGGCAGGCCAGTACTGTGGCTCCCACCCGGCTGACGGCCGCGCGGATGGCCGCCAGCTGGATAACGATGTCCGAGCAGCTGCGGCACTCCTCCACCATTTTGGCCACACCCCGCACCTGGCCTTCTATTTTTTTCAGCCTGGCCAGCACTTCCCCCTGCAGCAGCCGCTGTTTTTCCGCCTGCGGCCCGCCGGTGTCCTGCTTTTCCAGGCAGCTTTCCCGCCTGTGGTTGGTAGTTTTTTGGCGCGGCATCTTGATTCTCCCATCGGCAAAAATATTTTCAAGGTATTTCATATACCCCGTACAGGTATGTACCTATTATATCTCCAGATGCGGGCGAATTGTCAAGGCGGATCCGGAAATAATAGCCCCATTGGCCGGTGCAATTTCTACTGCGTATATCTTGACAGGGCGGTGCCGGCATGCTAATTTAATATTAAAGATACCCATGCCGGTATGGTATATTTGAAGGCGTCGAAATTGCTCTGCCAACCAGACTATTGTAACCAGCCAATTGTTGAGTTAACCCGCAAATTAATTATTTAAATCACAGCGCTATGAGAATCAGGCTGTTCTTTCCAAAACCATACCCCGGCATGGTATAGATAGGAATTCCAAAAAGCACAGGGAGGTAAACAATATGCCAGATCTGCAGAACATTCAGGCCAGCAAAGTGGTGGATGCCCGCGGCACGGCCTGCCCTGGCCCCATTCTGGCCGCCAAGAAGGGCATTGTGGAGGTAAAGCCCGGCGAGGTGATGGAAATTCTGGCCACCGATTCGGGCAGCCAGAAGGACATTCCGGCCTGGGCCAAAAAAATGGGCCACGAGTTTTTGGGCGTGGTTGAAGAAGCGGGCTACTGGAAGCTGTATGTGAAGAGGATGAAGTAGCATGGGTGGGACAACACAGGGCCAGGATTTTTCCCCGAAAATCCTGGCCTTTTCTACAAACAACATTTCCGACCCGGGTGTGGATCTGGCCGGCAGCGCCCACCTGCACTACCCCCCGCAGGTAATGGTGATCAGCCTGCCTTGCAGCAGCGGTGTGCGGCCGGAGTGGATTGTCCGGGCGGTGGAAAAGGGTTTCGATGGAGTGTTTCTGGCCGCCGATGGTGAGGAGTGCGCTTACCTGCCCGATTGTGCCGAGCGCACGGCGCACATTGTGCAAAAAGCGCAACAGCTGCTGCAGAGCCGGGGTCATGATCCCCAGCGGGTGCGCATGGCGGCCATCTGCTCGGTCTGCGCCGAGCCTTTCACCCGGCACATGCAAGAATTTGCCGCGTCCCTGCGCCAGCTGGGGCCGGCCAGGAAGGGATAAAACATGGACTACGATATGCTGGTTGTGGGCAGCGGTATCGGGGGGATGGAGTCGGCCATCAAACTGGGCGACATGGGTTACCGGGTACTGCTGGTGGAAAAGGAAGCCAGTGTGGGGGGCAAGATGATTCTGCTGAGCAAGGTTTTTCCTACTCTGGACTGCTCCAGCTGCATCTCCACACCCAAAATGGCTGCCACCGTGCACCATCCCCATATTGATGTGCTCACCTATTCTGAAGTTGAGGAAATAAATAAAAATCCGGATGGCACTTTTTCCGTCCGGGTGCGGCGCAAGCCCACCTTTGTCGATCCGGCCAAATGCACGGGCTGCCGGCAGTGCGAAACGGTCTGCAATGTGGCCGTGCCCGACCAATTCAACTTCCACCTGGTGGCCCGGCGGGCGGTGTACATCCCCTTTCCCCAGGCTGTACCCAAAAAGGCGGTCATTGAGCGGGAGGGCACTTCGCCCTGTGCGCACACCTGCCCCACGGGCATCCGGGCGCACGGCTACGTGGCCCTGGTGCGCAGCGGTAAATACGATGCCGCCATGGAGCTGATCCTGCAGAGCACGCCTCTGGC
The DNA here is from genome assembly GCF_052744395.1 of Desulfurispora sp. Classification (NCBI taxonomy): domain Bacteria; kingdom Bacillati; phylum Bacillota; class Clostridia; order Eubacteriales; family Desulfurisporaceae; genus Desulfurispora; species Desulfurispora sp. Next base: position 12,726 of record NZ_JBRAJI010000027.1, read on the forward strand.
CGGCAGCCTGGGCCGGGCCTGTTACGCTCCCTGTGAGTCCCAGTGCAGCCGGGCCCGGCTGGAAGGTGCGGTGCCCGTGCGCCGCCTCAAGCGCTTTGTGGCGGAAAATTATTACGCCCGGCACGCCAGACCGGATGACGGGACAGCGGTCGAGCCCAGCGGCAAAAAAGTGGCCGTGGTGGGCTCCGGCCCGGCCGGGTTGTCGGCGGCTTATTTTCTGGCCCGCCGGGGGCACAGCGTGACCATCTTTGAAGCGGCCGGGCAGCCCGGCGGGATGCTCCGCCTGGCTCTGCCCGAATTCCGCCTGCCCCGGGCCGTCCTGGAGCGGGATATCGCCAATGTCACCGCCCTGGGGGTGGAAATCCGCACCGGGGTGCGGGTGGACGACCCGGTGGCACTCAAAGAGAGCGGCTACGATGCCGTCTTTGTGGCCACAGGCACCCATGGCCAGCGCCGTCTGGGCCTGGAAGGCGAAGACCTGGCGGGCGTGCAGGGAGCGCTGGACTTTTTGCGGGCGGTGCGGGAAGGCAGAGCGCCCGATGTGCCGGGCCGCACCGTGCTGGTGGTGGGCGGTGGCAATGTGGCCATTGATGCTGCCCGGGTGGCCCGGCGCCTGGGGGCGGCCCGGGTGCTGGTACAGTACCGGCGCAGCCGGGAGGAAATGCCGGCCCACGCCTGGGAAATTGCTGCCGCGGAAAAAGAAGGGATTGAGTTCCAGTATCTGGCCCTGCCGCAGCGCTTTACCGGGCGGGACGGTCGGGTGGGGCAGGTGGAAAGTGTGCGCATGCGCCTGGTGCCCAATCCGGAGGGCGGGCGGCCCCGCCCCGAGCCCCTGCCCGGTTCGGAATTCACTGTAGCGGTGGATCTGGTACTGGTGGCCGTGGGCCTTGTGCCCGACACAGCCGCTCTGGCCGCCCGCCTGCCTGTAAACCGGGACGGCACTTTGCAGGTGGACCCCGAGACGCTGCAGACGAGCGTACCCGGCATCTTTGCCGGCGGTGATGTGGTCAGCGGCCCCTCCATGATTGTGCAGGCGGCCGGCCAGGGCCGGCGGGCGGCCCATTATATCGACTGTTACCTGCAGGGCCTGGATCTACAGGCCGCCGCTCTGCCCGGGCAGCTGCCCGCCGTGGATGTAGAAAGGGTGCTGGGCCGCCAGCAGCAGTACACCGCGCTGTCTGTGGCACACGAGGAGCAGCGTACCGGTCCGGACGGCCTGCTGCTGCCCGAACCGCTTTTCAGCGAGCCGGAGGCCAGGCAAAACGCCGCCCGCTGTCTGGACTGCGGGGTATGCTCGGAATGCGGCCAGTGCGCGGCCACCTGCCCGGCCGGGGCCATCGACCTGAAGATGCAGGAAACCAGACAGCAATACACGGTGGGGGCAGTCATCCTGGCTACCGGCTTTAAGCTTTTCCCGGCCGAACAGAAGAAACAGTACGGCTACGGGCGTTTTGCCAATGTGATCACGGGCATGCAGATGGATCGCCTGCTGGCGCCTACCCGCCCGTATAACGCAGTGCTGCGACCCTCGGACGGCAAAGTCCCGGAAAATATTGCCTATGTGCTGTGTACGGGTTCGCGCGATGCCACAGTGGGCAATCAGCTCTGCTCGCGAGTCTGCTGTATGTATTCGGTGAAGCAGAACCAGCTGATTATGGGCGCCCTGCCCCTGGCCGATGTGACGGTCTATTACATGGACATCCGGGCTTTTGGCAAGGGTTACGAGGAGTTTTATCGCCAGGCCCGCGCTATGGGCGCCAATTTCGTCAAAGGCCGGGTGGCCCGCATTGAGGAAACAGAAAACGGCAATCTGCTGCTGCATTATGAGGATATAGATGGGGGCGGGGTGCGGCAAACCGCCGAGCACGATCTGGTGGTGCTGGCAGTGGGCCTGCTGCCCGATCCGCGGGTAAAAGAGCTGTTCGGGAACCTGGAGCTGCCCCTGGATGAACACGGCTTTGTGCGGGAAATGGATGAAGATTTCAGCCCGGCCTGTGCCGGTGCGGCAGGTGTTTTTGTGGCCGGGGCCGCCTCGGGCATCAAAGATATTCCCGATTCCATCCTGCACGCCGGGGCGGCGGCGGTACAGGCCGCGGCCTATGTGGAAAGGATCAAGGTGAGAAAATGAGCGAAAAGCGCATCGGCGTTTATATCTGCCACTGCGGGGGCAACATTTCCGACTATGTGGATGTGCCGGCCGTGCTGCGGGCGGTGCAGGATCAGCCGGGGGTGGTCGTGGCCAAGACTGCCCAGTTCACCTGTTCGGATGCTACCCAGCAGGAGATGATCCAGGACATCCGTGAACAGCAGCTGGATGGCCTGGTGGTGGCCTCCTGTTCGCCCAAACTGCACCTGCACACTTTCCGCGGGGTAGCCCGGCGGGCCGGCCTCAATCCCTACCAGTACACCCAGGTGAACATCCGCGAGCAGTGTTCCTGGGCCCACACCGACGATCCAGCCGGGGCCACCGCCAAGGCCATCCGTCTGGTGCGGGCCGGCATCGCCCGCACTGCCCTGACCCGGCCGCTTCAGCCCCTGCAGGTGGAAACCGTGCCCCGCGTGCTAATCGTGGGGGCCGGGGTGGCCGGACTGCGGGCAGCCCTGGCCCTGGCCGACCTGGGCCTGGAAGTATACCTGTTGGAAAAAGAGGCCCGGCCGGGCGGTCATGTGGCGGCTTTGGGCCCCATGTACCCGCACGGGGTAGGTGGCCGGGAACTGGTACAGCGCCTTTTGGATCAGGTGGCGCAGCGCCCCGGGATCACCCTGCTCACCCGGGCCGCACTGGTGGAAAAACAGGGCAGCATGGGCGACTTTCAGGTCAAAGTGCGCCTGGACGGTGCGGACGGCCGGGAAATGGACCTGCGGGTGGGAGCGATCATCGTGGCTACCGGCTTTGATAGCTACCGGCCGGCGTCCGGTGAGTACGGCTTTGGCAGCCCGGGTGTGATCACTCTGGAGGAATTTTACCGGCTGCTGGATCAAACGAGTGATCCATTGACCGTAAATGGCCGTCCGGTGCACAGTGTGGCCTACATTCACTGTGTGGGGGCCGGCAACGGGACCGAGGCTCCCGTGCCCTACTGCTCGCGCTACTGCTGCAGCGCGGCGGCCCACGCCGCCGCCCGGGTGGCCGAAAAGTGGCCGCAGGTGGGCCAGTACCACTTCTACCGCGACCTGCGCACCTACGGGCGTTACGAAGCGCTGGCCGGGGCCGCCCTGCAGGCGGGCAGCCTGTTCATCCGCTTTCCGGAAGAGGAGCCGCCCCGGGTGCAGGCACAGCCGGACGGCCGGCTAATAGTGGCCGCCCGCGATTTGCTGACCGCGGGCGAAGAGGTGAGCGTGCCGGTGGATCTGGTGGTGCTGGTCACCGGCATGGTGCCGCGGGCTGACCGTACCCCGGGGGAAGTGCTCAAGCTGCCCCTGGGCCGGGATGGCTTTTACAGCGAGATTCACCCCAAACTGCGGCCGGTGGAAACCGTGGTGGACGGCGTGTACATTTGCGGCAGCTGCCAGGGACCCCGCAATTCGGCTGAAAGTGTGACCTCGGCCCTGGCAGCCGCCGCCCAGTGTGCGGCGCTATTGAAAAAAGGCCGGGTGGAGCTGGAACCCCTGGTGGTGGCGGTGCACTCCGGGCGCTGCAACGGCTGCGGTGAGTGTCTTGGCACCTGCCCTTACGCGGCACTGGAACAATCCGGCCCGGGTGTCCCGGTGCAGGTGAACCAGGCCCTGTGCAAGGGCTGCGGCGGCTGTGTACCCCTGTGCCCGCAGGGCGCTCTGGATCTGGAGGGCTACACAGATGCCCAGCTCACCGCCATGATTGATGCCCTGCTAAAGGAGAATCAGACATGATGCGAGACGTGCGCGAAATTATTCGGGAAGAAATGTACTGGCAGGAGCACATCCTGGATCTGCTCAGCCGCCAGGCCCTCACCGTACCCGAACTGGCCGCCGCCCTGGGCCGGCCTTCCCCCGAGGTGATGTTCTGGGTGATGGGCCTGCGCCGGTTTGGCCGCCTGGTGGAAGACGAACTGACCGAAGAGGGCTATTACAAGTACCGGGCAGCGGGGGAGGGAGCATAAATGGCCCTGCAAGTAAACAGCGATTTTATTCGGGAAATAAAGCAGGTGCAGCACAAATTCAACGCCTCGTCCTGCATGAACTGCGGGGCCTGCAGCGCAGCCTGCCCCATGGGTATAGAGATCCTGCCGCGCCGGCTCTTCCGCTATGTGCTGCTGGGGGCGAAAGACAAGGTGCTGGAAAGCAAAGAGGCCATTTTTGGCTGCCTGTTGTGCCGCATGTGCGAGGCAGGCTGTCCGGCCGGCGTGCGCATCGCCGAAAATGTGCGCGCCCTGCGCCGCTATATCAATGAACAGGTTTACCGTTTGGCATAAAAAACCAAAGAAAAACCATAGCAAGGGGTTTTGCCTATGCCTTTACCCATCGGCGACACCATTGGCATCCTCTCCGACAACCTGCACCTGCGCCGCTCGGTCCTGCCCCTGTCGGCCGCTGCGGCGACCCGGTGGGCGCGCGGCTTAAGCCTGCCCCGGGGTGGGGAAACCGTGCTGTACACCGGCCTGATGTACCAGCTCATCCCCTATATCGCGGCCATGAGCCGGGCGCAGGAAAAGCTGGAAAATTCCCGCCTTACCGCCTTCACCGGCCTGGGACGCCAGGTGAACAAAGTGATCAATATATCCGCCTTTATGGCCCGGCCGTCGCAGCAACTGCGGGAGAAATATAACAACGTGCTGGCTGGCATCGTCCGCCTGCTGCAGGCGGCCGGAATTCGTGTGGGCTACCTGTACGAGGATGACCTGTACTCCGGCGCCCTGGTTTATGACCTGGGCGTGGACCGGGTGGCCGAGGAGCAGGCGCGGCGGGTCTGGCAGATTTTTCAGCGCTACGGGGTGCGGCGGGTGATCACAGTGGATCCCCACACCACCCATATGCTGCGCAGCATATACCCGCAGCTGCTGTCCGGCTACGACCTGGAAGTGCACAGTTATCTGGAAGTGCTGGCCGAAAGGGGCCTGGAGCCCCGGCAGGAACTGACCGGTGCGGTAGCCGTGCACGACTCCTGCCTGTATGCCCGGGCGGAAAACGTGCAGCAGGAACCACGCCTTTTGCTGGCCCGGGCTGGCCTGGAGGTGCGCGAGCCCGTGCACAGCGGTGAGTTCACCCGCTGCTGCGGCGGCCCGGCCGAATCGCTCTTCCCTTCCCGGGCCCATGCGCTGGCCGGGGAGCGGGTGGCCGAGCTGAAGGCCGTCGCACCCGCTGCCGTGACCATGTGCCCCATCTGCCTGGTCAACCTGCAAAAAGCGGCCGCTGAGCTGGCGGTGGATGATATAGTCAGCTATCTGACCAGGGCTTATCTGTAAATCCAAGGAGAGTGAACGTGGATGAAAAAGACCATTATCGTCTTCAGCGGCGATTTAGACCGCGTCATGGCCGCTTTCATCATTGCCAACGGCGCCGCGGCCATGGGTGACGACGTGACCATGTTCTTCACCTTCTGGGGCTTAAACGCCCTGCGCCGGCCGGAAAAAGTGGCTGTGAAAAAGAACTTTTTGCAGGCCATGTTTGGCTGGATGATGCCGCGCGGTGCCGACCGCCTGGGCATTTCCAAAATGAATTTCGGCGGCCTGGGCGCCCGCATGATGAAACTGGTCATGAAACAGCAAAATGTTACGCCGCTGCCCGAGCTGATTAAAACAGCTCAGGAGCAGGGCATCAAAATGGTGGCCTGCACCATGTCCATGGACGTGATGGGCATTCGCGAGCAGGAACTGATTGACGGCCTGGAGTTCGCCGGCGTGGCCAGTTACCTGGCCGAGGCCGACGAGGCCAATGTGAATTTGTTTATTTGAGGGCAGCTTGCTGGAAAAAGAAGTTTGGCAAAAAGTGCTGGAGCGGAACAGGTAGTGGGAACCGCTGCTGTTATCCAGGCCATTGCTGTGGTAAACTATTACAAATAAAAGGTTTCCGGGCAGGTGAATGCAGGTGATGCTTTCCTTACCACAGGCCAAAGAGCGGTACTGCTATACCGACTATCTTCAGTGGCCGGATAACCAGCGCTGGGAGCTGATTAATGGTGTACCTTATTTGATGACCCCCGCCCCGAGCCGCCGGCATCAGGAAATCCTGGGCAATCTTTTTGGACTGATCTGGTCTTTTTTACGCTCTGCCGCGGGATGTCGGGTCTTTATGGCTCCCTTTGATGTGCGTCTGCCTGCAAAGGGTCAAAATGAGGCGGACATTGACAATGTAGTGCAGCCCGATCTGGTAGTGGTGTGTGATGAAACCAGGCTGGATGAGAAAGGTTGCCTGGGCGCCCCGGATATTGTGGTGGAGATCATCTCTCTGGCTACGGCGCGCAAGGATCTGGGGCTTAAATTTGACCTGTATGAACGTTGTGGCGTGCCGGAATACTGGGTGGTATTTCCCCAGGAAAAAGCGGTTCAGGTTTATAAATTAAATTCTGCCGGCCAATACGAGCGAGGGGGCGATTACGGGCCGGATAGCGTTTTAACCACAGAAATTTTGCCGGGCCTGGAAATAAATCTGGCCGAAGTATTTGGGTGATCTTTTCAGCTGGTCTCCACAAATCCCCTGTAGGCGGTTTCGGGCTGCAAAAAAGGATGCCGGCCGCGGGGCACGTAGCTGGTGTGCAGGTATTTTTTCGCCACATCCGAGAGGGGCTGACCCAGGAACTCCCGGTAAATCTGCTGGATGCGCGGGTTTTCGTGGGAGCGGCGGATCTCCATGCCCCGGTCGATATTGTACAGGGCGTCGGCTCGGTTGTGCCGGTAGGCCAGGGACAGGTATTTCAAATCCCGGCCGCTTAAAATGGGCTGGCCGCCGCCGCCCACACAGCCGCCCGGGCAGGCCATTACTTCCATGTAGTCAAAACGCCTTTTGCCGCTCTGGAAAGCCTCCAGCGCCCGGCGGGCGTTGCCCGTGCCGTGGGCTACGGCCACAGTGATGGTGTGGTCGCCCAATTTTACCGTGCCGTATTTGAGGCCGCTCTGACCGCGGGCTTCCTCGAAATCGGGCACGGACATCTCCCGGCCCGTGATCAGTTTGTGCGCCGTGCGCACGGCGGCTTCCAGCACACCGCCCGTAGCGCCGAAGATCATGCCGGCGCCGCTGTACTGGTCGAAGGGCTCGTCGTAGGGTTCGTCGGGCAGTTCGGAAAAGTTCAGACCTACCTCCCGGATCATGCGGGCCAGTTCCCGGGTGGTCAGGACATAGTCAATATTGCGCAGGCCGTCGCACTCCATCTCGGGGCGGGCGGCCTCGTATTTTTTGGCCGTGCAGGGCATGATGGCCACATTGACCATGCGATGCGGGTCGATGTTATGCTGCCGGGCATACCAGGACTTGATCAGGGCGCCACACATGGCGTGAGGCGACTTGGTAGAAGAAAGGTGGGGCAAAAACTCCGGGTAAAAGTGTTCAGCGTATTTCACCCAGCCCGGGCAGCAGGAGGAGAGCAGGGGCAGCTTCTCCGGTTGGTGCAGCAATCTTTCCATCAGTTCGCTGCCCTCTTCCATGATGGTCAGGTCGGCGGTGACGTCTGTAGCAAAGACCCGGTCAAAGCCCAGACGGCGCAGCGCCGCCACCAGTTTGCCGGCCACAAAGCTGCCCATGGGCATGCCGAACAGTTCCCCGATGGTCACCTGGATGGAGGGGGCGGTTTGGACCACCACCAATTTGTCCGGGTCGGCAATGGCCCGCCATACTTCGGCAATGTGCTCCTTTTCGGTCAGTGAGGCGGTGGGGCAGGCCAGCACGCACTGGCCGCACATGATGCAGCTGACCTCGGCCAGATCCTTCTGGAAGGCGGGAGCGATGACCGTGTTCAGCCCCCGGTAAAGGGGCGAATAGACGTAGCACTCCTGGATTTTATTGCAGATGGCCTGGCAGCGCCGGCAGTGGATGCACTTGTTGTAGTCGCGCTGGATGGCCGGATTGTGGTCAAAAAAGCCGTAATCCTTCATCTCGCCGGTAAAGGGGATGTTGCGCACGCCCAGGCTGTCGGCCACGTTCTGCAGCTCGCAGTTTAAATTGCGGATGCAGGTGGTGCACTCGCGGTGGTGGTTGGAGAGCAGCAGGGTGACCGCGGTTTTTCTGGCCCGGCGCACCCGCTCGGTGTTGGTGCGCACCACTAGCCCTTCCCGTACCGGGTAGACACAGGAGGCCTGCAGGGTGCGGGCGCCTTCAATTTCCACCACACAAACCCGGCAGGCGCCAATTTCGTTAATGTCCTTCAAATAGCACAGGCTGGGGATCTCAATGTTCACCGTGCGGGCGGCTTCCAGCACGGAAAGGCCGCGCGGCACCCGGTAGTCCCGGCCGTCGATGTTGATGGTGACCATCTCTCCAGCCGCCTTGATTTCTTCCTTTTCGCGCAAGTTTTCCATGTTCTGTCCTCCTGCCGTCCGGCTGAGCAAGTTTCCCCGACTCGCTGGGCCGGGCGATTTCCGAATGATGTACGGGTTCTTCCCCCTGTCGGGCTACCGCTTGTAAATGGCACCTACCGGGCACTTGGTGATGCAGGCCCCGCACTTGATGCAGATGTCCTGGTGGATGTGATAGGGCGGCTTTTTGCGCTCGCCGCTGATGGCGTTCACCGGGCAGATGCGGGCGCAGATGCCGCAGGCGATGCATTTTTCGTCGGAAATGACCACCCGCAAGAGGCCGTGGCACACTCCGGCCGGGCAGCGCTTTTCCTGGATGTGGGCGATATATTCATGGCGGAAGTATTCCAGGGTAGAAAGCACCGGGTTGGGGGCAGTCTGGCCCAGGCCGCACAGCGAGGCGTCCTTGATGTCGTGGCAGAGGTCCTCCAGCAGCTGCAAGTCCTCCATCTCACCTTTGCCGGCAGTAATGCGCTCCAAAATTTCCAGCAGGCGTTTGGTGCCCACCCGGCAGGGCACGCATTTGCCGCAGGATTCGTCCTGGGTGAACTCCAGGTAAAAGCGGGCGATGTCCACCATGCAGTCGGTCTCGTCCATGACAATCAGGCCGCCCGAACCCATCATGGAACCGATTTCGGCCAGCGACTTAAAGTCAATACGGGTGTCCAGGTGGGCGGCCGGGATGCTGCCTCCGGAAGGACCGCCTGTCTGCACGGCCTTGAAGGCCCGCCCTTCCGGAATGCCGCCGCCAATGTCGTAGATGATCTCGCGCAGGGTGATGCCCATGGGCACTTCAATCAGGCCGGTGTTGACAATCTGGCCGGCCAGGGCGAAAACCTTGGTGCCCTTGCTGTCGGGCGTGCCGATGCCGGCATACCAGCCGCCGCCCCGGCGCAGAATGACCGGAATGTTGGCAAAGGTCTCTACGTTGTTGTTTAAAGTGGGCTTTTCCCACAGCCCCACTTCAGCCGGGAAGGGGGGGCGGGGGCGGGGTTCGCCCCGCATACCCATCACCGACTGGATCAGGGCGGTTTCCTCGCCGCAGACAAAGGCGCCGGCTCCCAGGCGGATGTCCAGGTGAAAGGAAAAACCGCTGCCCAGGATGTTTTCACCCAAAAGGCCCAGCTGCCGGGCCTGGTCGATGGCGATTTCCAGTCGCTGCACGGCAATGGGGTATTCGGCCCGCACATAGACATAGCCCTGGCGGGCGCCGATGCAGTAGCCGGCAATGATCATGGCTTCCAGCACGCTGTGCGGGTCGCCTTCCAGGATGGACCGGTCCATGAAGGCGCCCGGGTCGCCCTCGTCGGCATTGCACAGCACATATTTGTCTTTCCCGGGGAAACCGGCCGCGTACTCCCATTTCAGCCCGGTGGGAAAGCCGGCGCCGCCCCGGCCGCGCAGGCCGGACTTCTTCACTTCGGCGATTATTTCCTGCGGCGGGGTGCGCCGGGTGAGGATCTCTCCCAGAGCCCGGTAGCCGTCCAGGGCGATGTATTCGGTGATGTCCTCCGGGTTAATCACCCCGCAGTTGCGCAGGGCGATGCGCAGCTGTTTGCGGAAGAAGTCGATCTCGTCCATGGTGCGCTGGAGCTGGCCGGTGCGGGGCGAGTGGTAGAGCAGCCTTTCCACCACCCGGCCCTGGCCGATGTGCTCGTCCAGGATTTCATCCACATCCTCGGGCTGCACATGGATGTAGAAAGTGCGGTCGGGGTGCACCAGCAGGATGGGGCCCAGCTTGCAAAAGCCGAAACAGCCGGTCTTGAACACCTTGACCCGCTCGCCCAGGCGGCGCTTGCGCATTTCCTCCTCCAGCCGGGCGCGCACCTGCTGGCTGCGGGAGGAGGTGCAGCCCGTGCCGCTGCACACCAGGATGTGGTACAGGGGTATGCTTTCCTCCAGTGGTGTGCCGGAAAGGCGCAGTTTGATGCCCTGATAGGTTTCTTCTTGCAGTTTGCGCAGGTCGTCCAGCGACTTGAGCGGTGTTAAGGACAACTTGGGCCACCTCCCGGGGGCTAAACTACTGGGGCATCATTTTACGGCCGGCTTTCTGGTATTTGTACAGAATGGAAGGGATGTCGGCCGGGGTGAGGCGGCCGTATACTTCGTCATTAATAGTGATCACCGGGGCCAGGCCGCAGGCCCCGATGCAGCGGGTGGGTTTGATCGTGAACAGGCGGTCCAGGGTGGTTTCACCGGCCTTGATGTGCAGTTCTTCCTCGATGGCCCGCAGTATTTCCATAGCCCCTTTGACATAGCAGGCCGTGCCCAGACAGACCGAGATGGTGTATTGGCCGGTGGCCTCCTGGGAGAAAAGCGCATAAAAGGTTACCACGCCGTTCACGGTGGAAACCGGCAGCTTAAGCCGGTCCGCGATATGGGTCTGCACTTCGGGCGGCAGGTAGCCGAAGACATCCTGGGCCTTTTGCAGTACCCGGATGAGCATGCCCGGCTGGTGCTGGTATTGATCAATGATTTCATCCAGGCGGCGCCAGTTTTCGGCCGCAGCCTGTTCCACTGCGCTTCCCATACAGGTGGGTACACCTCTCTTTTGCCGCCCGCGCCCCTGCCGGGCCGGACTAACAAGATTTTTTGGACAGGATTATTTTCTGGTAAAGAGAGGGATGTTATGCATCGGGTGGGAAAGGTTTTGGGGTGATCCGGAGGCTGATACGAAAAGAGGAATTATTTTTCCGGGAGGAAAAAGCCAATCGATGAAAAATTAATTTTGTTTAAGAAGTAATAATTTCCTGCCTGCCCGGTGCCGGTACGCCGTGCGGCGCCGGCCGGACCACAGCGGAAGGAAGGTAGAGAAGCATGAAGCCACAGGCTGAAATTTCCTTTCCCGGCGACCGGGACACTCGCCAGCTACAAAAATACACCCTGCTGGCCGTGGTGCTGGGGTCGTTTCTCACGCCCTTCAACGGCAGCGCGGTCAACCTGGCCATTCCGGCCATCGGGCGGGAACTGGGGGCCAGCGCTGTACAGCTGGGCTGGGTGGCTACGGCCTTTTTGCTGGCCTCGGCCGCCTTTCTGGTCCCTTTTGGCCGGGCGGCCGACCTGGTGGGGCGCCGGAAGGTTTTTGCCTCCGGCCTGACCCTTTTTGGTCTCACCTCCCTGCTCTGCGCCCTCAGTCACACCATCGGAATGCTGCTTTTGGGCCGCGCTTTGCAGGGGGCGGCCAGCGCCATGATGTTCGGCACGGGCATGGCCATGCTCACCTCGGTCTACCCGCCCCAGCAGCGGGGCCGGGTGCTGGGCCTGACGGTTTCCACGGTTTATGTGGGACTGTCTCTGGGGCCGGTGCTGGGCGGCTTTTTGAGCTACCAGCTGGGCTGGCGGTCGGTGTTTTATTTTACCGCCCTGCTGGCCCTGGTGGCGGCGGCTATAGCTTTCGGCAAGGTGCGGCAGGAATGGCGGGGGGCGGAGAATGAACCCTACGACTGGGCCGGGGCGGCCCTTTATGTGGTGGGTATGCTTTTGTTCATGTACGGTTTTTCCGCCCTGAAAACAGCGCCCCAGGCCCGTTACAGCCTGCTGGTCGGGGCGGTGCTGCTGGTGCTTTTTGTCCGCCAGGAGGTGAAAACCGCCCATCCTGTGCTGCACATGCAGCTGCTTTTGAAAAACCGCGTTTTTGCCTTTTCCAACCTGGCGGCGCTGATCAACTACAGCGCCACCTTTGCGGTATCTTTCCTGCTCTCGCTGTACCTGCAGGTGATCCGGGGGTTTGATTCGCGCACGGCGGGCTTCATTCTGCTCTGCCAGCCCGTGATGATGGCCCTGCTGTCGCCCTGTGCCGGACGGCTGTCCGACCGGGTGGCACCGCGTCTCCTGGCCTCCCTGGGTATGGGCCTGACGGCGGCTGGCCTTTTGCTTTTTGCCTTTCTCACCCCGGCCACTGCTACGCCGCTGGTGATGGCCAACCTGGTGCTGCTGGGCACGGGTTTTGCCCTGTTTTCTTCCCCCAACAGCAACGCCGTGATGGGGGCGGTGGACCGGCGCTTTTACGGTATCGCCTCCTCCATGCTGGGCACCATGCGCCTTACCGGTCAGGCGGTGAGCATGGCCGTGGCCACTTTGCTCATCGACATCTTTATCGGCCACGCCCGCCTTTCTGCCGCTCTGGCCGGGCCTTTGCTGCATAGCCTGCGCCTGGCCTTCGCTATCTTCGCCTGCACCTGCGTCCTGGGCGTGCTGGCCTCCCTGGCCCGGGGACCGGGTGGAGAACAGACGGGGCGGGTTTAAGGGGGCTTAACATATTCATGAGAGTGCTGCTGATTATGTTTAATGTTAATTTAATCGCCCCTGTGGTATAATAAATGTTATCATTAATTACCAAATGATCATATAAGACCAGAAAACCTCTGTCTGGATAAGGAGACCATCATGAGCAGCGAAAGAACCACCAACTTCATTCAAGCCATCATTGAGGAGGACCTGAAAACCGGCAAGCACGGCGGCCGGGTGCACACCCGTTTTCCTCCCGAACCCAACGGCTACCTGCACATTGGCCATGCCAAGTCCATCTGCTTAAACTTTGGACTGGCCCTGCAGTACGGCGGGCTGTGTAACCTGCGCTTTGATGACACCAACCCCAGCAAGGAAGACATCGAGTATGTGCAGTCCATCCAGCGCGATGTGCAGTGGCTGGGCTTTGACTGGGGCGATCGCCTGTTTTATGCCTCGGATTATTTCGAACAACTGTACGATTACGCTGTACAGCTGATTAAAATGGGCAAGGCCTACGTCTGTGACTTGAGCCCGGAGCAAATCCGCCAGTACCGGGGTACCCTCACCGAACCGGGCCGGGAAAGCCCCTACAGAGGCCGCAGTGTGGAGGAAAACCTGGATCTCTTTGCCCGCATGCGGGCGGGCGAGTTTCCCGACGGGGCGCGGGTGCTGCGGGCCAAAATTGACATGGCCTCGCCCAATTTAAACCTGCGCGACCCGGTGCTCTACCGCATCCAGCACACCGCCCACCACCGCACGGGGGACAGGTGGTGCATCTATCCCATGTACGACTTTGCCCACCCCCTGTCCGACGCCCTTGAGGGCATTACCCATTCTATCTGTACGCTGGAGTTCGAGGATCACCGCCCGCTGTACGACTGGCTGCTGGACACCCTGGGTATAAAGCCCCGTCCCTACCAGTACGAGTTTGCCCGCCTGGGCCTTACCCGCACGGTGATGAGCAAGCGCAAACTGCGCCGGCTGGTGGAGGAGGGCCATGTGCGGGGCTGGGACGACCCGCGCCTGCCCACCATTGCCGGACTGCGCCGGCGCGGCTACACGCCCGCGTCCATCCGCAAGTTCTGCGATTTGATTGGCGTGGCCAAAGCCAACAGCATGGTGGACATTGCCCTTTTGGAGCACTGCCTGCGCGAGGACTTGAACTTAAAGGCTCCCCGGCTGATGGCCGTGCTGCGGCCGCTGAAAGTGGTGATTGAAAACTATCCGGAAGGCCGGGTGGAATACCTGGAGGCCGAGTACAACCAGGAAAACCCGGCCCTGGGCACGCGGCAGTTGCCCTTTTCCCGAATCATTTACATTGAGCGGGACGACTTTATGGAAGATCCGCCCAAAAAGTTCTTCCGCCTGGCCCCCGGCCGGGAAGTGCGCTTAAAACACGCCTACATCATCAAATGCGATCAGGTGATCAAGGACCAGGCCACGGGGGAAATTATCGAGCTGCGCTGCACTTACGACCCGGAAACCAAAAGCGGCACGCCCCAGGCCGATGCCCGCAAGGTGAAGGGCACGCTGCACTGGGTGTCCGCCGTCCACGCGGTGCCCGCCGAAGTGCGCCTGTATGATCACCTGTTCACGCAGGAAAACCCGGAAGAGGTGGCCGAGGGCGACTTCACCGCCGCATTAAATCCCCGTTCGCTGGAGGTGCTGGAAAACTGCCTGTTGGAGCCCGCGGCGCAGCAGGCCGCGCCGGGCAGCCACTACCAGTTCCTGCGCCACGGCTTTTTCTGTGTAGATCCGGACAGCCGCCCGGGCTGCCCGGTGTTCAACCGCAGCGTTTCCTTAAAAGACTCCTGGGCCAAAATACAGCAGGGGGGCAAATAATTTTTGCTGTCGTTCGGGACAAAGCGCTGGCGGCCGGGCCGGGCAAGCGTACCTCCATTGGTGCAGGTAGCCGGTGCATTATGGTAATTGCAAAATATTTAGAAATATATTGACGGGTAACAATCTTCTGTGCTAACATGAGGGCAACACCGGCAGGGATAAACCCTGCGCTCAACTGAATAAAGCAGGTGAATGAAGCAGGCGAGAGAAGCGGGTGCCTGGCGCCCGGACCGAAGATGTAATCCGCGCCCGGCCGGGGCGGCGGAGAAACTTTCAGGTAAAAGGATCGCCTGCCGACACAGCTCTGGAAAGCCGCTCCGGGCGGCGCCGAAGGAGCAAACGCTTTTGCAGCGTGCCAGATCCGTGGGAGCAGGGTGTTGCCGGGCGAGGCACAGTGGCAAAAGGGTGAATCTCTCAGGTAGATCAACAGAGCAAAGGCAACAGTGGATTGCCTTTGCTCTGTTTTATTTTTTGCGGCATTCAGACAGCACAGCCGGCCAGGTGGCGGCAGGAAGGCGGACGATGCAGAAAGTGCGGGTGGAGGTGGGATATGGGGGTTGGCCGGAGGAGTTAAGGGGAGAGAAAGGGATAAACTAACACCAGATGGAAAACTGCGATTTTATTGCCAGCCGCACGCGTATGGATACCAGTAGCGCAATAAAGGTTAGTAGCGTTTTGGAAGGGAGTAATAATGATGCCGGAAGCCAGAAAAACCCCCCTTTACGACATGCACCTCAAGCACGGCGGCAAAATGGTGGACTTTGCCGGCTGGCTTTTGCCGGTGGAGTACAGCGGCATTATTCACGAGCACAGAATGGTGCGGGAGAAGGCCGGCCTGTTCGACGTTTCCCATATGGGCGAGATCATGGTCAGCGGGCCGCAGGCCGGGGAGTTTTTGCAGTACATGACCACCAACGATGTGGCCCGCCTGGCCCGGGGGCAGATCTGCTATTCGCTTTTGTGTTATGAAGACGGCGGTGTGGTGGACGACATACTAATTTACAAGCTGGGGCCGGAGGAGTATTTGCTGGTGGTCAACGCGGCCAACACGGCCAAGGATTTGGCCTGGCTGGAGCAACACGCCCGTCCCGGGGTGCAAATCCGGGATATGTCGAACCAGTACGCCCAGCTGGCCCTGCAGGGTCCGCGGGCGGAAAAAATCCTGCAGCCCCTGACGGACAAAGACCTGGCCGCTTTGAAATACTACTGGTTTTACCCGCAGGCAATGGTAGCGGGCATCCCCTGTTTGCTCTCGCGCACCGGTTACACCGGTGAGCCCGGCTTTGAGCTCTATGTGGCGCCGGAAAAGGCTGCTGCCCTGTGGGAAGCGCTGCTGGCCGCCGGGGGCGAGGCTGTGGTGCCGGCCGGCCTGGGGGCACGGGACACCCTGCGCCTGGAGGTCAAACTGCCCCTGTACGGCCACGAACTGGGACCGGATATTACGCCCCTTGAGGCCGGGCTGGGATACTTTGTCAAGCTGGACAAGGGCGACTTTATCGGCCGGGCCGCCCTGCAGGCCGAAAAAGCGGCCGGACCGGCGCGGCGGCTGGTAGAACTGGTCACGCTGGAAAAGGGCATCCCCCGCGCCGGTTACCCGGTGCGCTGCCAGGGGCTCGAAGTGGGCCGCGTTACCAGCGGGGGCTATGCGCCCACCCTGGACAAATTCATCGCTCTGGCCCTGGTGGAGAGCGAGTGCGACCGGCCGGGCGAGACGCTGGAAATTGTGGTGCGCGGCCGTGGCATCAAGGCCCGCCTGGAGCGGGGCATTTTCCTGCCGCCCTTTAACCGGCGGGGGAAGTAGTATTTGTTGCTGTCTCCGGGTGCGCATGTGCAACGCTCGCCCGATCGCTCCGCACCGGACGGCACTACGGCTGGCGACGGACTCGACCGGACCGCCCCAGATTCGCCATCCTGGCTCAACTGGGGCTGGGCCGGACATCCATGTCCGGCCCTCCGGTCTCGTAACCGTCGCTGCGCTGAGTGTCGTTCGCCGGTGCTACGCCACGGGCTCGCTTTTGCACATGCGCGCCAGGAAAATGTTACAACCTCGCTACAGTGCGCCGTTCGGGCGAGCGTTGCACATCCTCACCGGTAGCGATTGCCGCCCGCGGCCGAGCCGCTGCTGCTGCCCGGTGCGCCGTTCGGGCGAGCACGGGATGCGCAGTCGCTATCAATCGCCCGTATCAGCGTGGCAGCAATACATACCATTACAAAAGCAAGGAGGAATCCCCCATGCAAGTAAAAGAAGGACTGTACTACTCCCGCGAACACGAATGGGTGCGGGTGGAAGGCGATCTGGCCTACATCGGCATCACCGACCACGCCCAGCACCACCTGGGCGACGTGGTCTACGTGGAACTGCCGGCCGTGGGCAGTAGCTTTGCCGCCAACGAGGTCATCGGCGTTATCGAATCGGTTAAAGCCGTGGCCGACATGCACACGCCGGTGAGCGGCACGGTGGAGCAGGTGAACAGCGAGCTGGAAGGCCAGCCCCAGCTATTAAACAGCGACCCCTACGGGGCCTGGATTGCCTGCCTGCGGCTGGAAAACCCCGCCGAACTGAACGAACTTATGGATGCCGCCGGGTACGAAGCCTTTTGCCGGGAACAGGAATAAGCGAAGGGGGTAAAGGCCATGTATGTCCCCAACCCGCCCCGGGTGCAGCAGCAAATGCTGGCCGAACTGGGCCTGAGCAGCCTGGACGAACTTTTTGCCGATATTCCGGAGCAGCTGAAAATCCAGGGAGAACTGCAGCTGGAGGAGCGGCGCGATCCGCTGCAGTTGCAGCGCGAACTGGCCGCCCTGGCCGACAAGAACACACCCGCCGGCACCCGGCCCTGTTTTCTGGGCGCCGGCGCCTACGATCACTACATTCCGCCTCTGGTGGAGCAGCTGCTTTTGCGCAGTGAGTTTTTCACCGCCTACACGCCCTACCAGGCCGAACTGAGCCAGGGCATTTTGCAGGCCATTTTTGAATACCAGACCATGGTCTGCCAGCTCACTGGCCTGGATGTGGCCAACGCTTCGCTCTATGACGGGGCCAGTGCCCTGGCCGAGGCGGTCAGCCTGGCCGTGGACATTACCCGGCGGCGCAAGGTGCTGCTGGCCGGTACACTGCATCCGGCCTGCCGGCAGGTGGTAGAGACCTATGCGG
This sequence comes from Desulfurispora sp., assembly GCF_052744395.1. Classification (NCBI taxonomy): domain Bacteria; kingdom Bacillati; phylum Bacillota; class Clostridia; order Eubacteriales; family Desulfurisporaceae; genus Desulfurispora; species Desulfurispora sp. Next base: position 30,375 of record NZ_JBRAJI010000027.1, read on the forward strand.
CGGGTGACCGTTATCAATTGGTGGATGTGCCCGCTCCCGCCGGCGTGCTGGACGTGTCCGACGTAGAAAGCCTGCTGGATAAGGACACTGCCTGTCTGGTGGTGCAGTATCCCAACTTTTTCGGCTGTGTGGAAACCGCCCTGGCCGATCTGGCTGGCGCGGTGCACGGTGCTGGCGGTTTGCTCATTGTGGTGGCCAACCCGGTGGCCCTGGGGCTGCTAAAGCCGCCCGGCCAGCTGGGGGCCGATGTGGTGGTGGGCGAAGGTCAGCCCCTGGGGGCCCCTTTGAGCTTCGGCGGCCCCTACCTGGGTTTCATGGCCGTGCGCCAGGAATTTGTGCGGCGCATCCCCGGCCGCCTTTCCGGTCAGACTGTGGACCGGGAGGGCCGGCGGGCCTTTGTGCTCACCCTGCAGGCCCGCGAACAGCACATCCGCCGGGCCCGGGCCAGTTCCAACATCTGCTCCAACCAGGCCCTCTGCGCCCTGGCCGCCACCATGTACCTGGCGGCGGTGGGCCCCCGCGGCCTGCACAGCATTGCTCAGCGCTGCCACCGCCTGGCCCTGTACGCCCGGCAGCGGCTGGAGGAAAAGGGCTTTCAGCTGCTCTATAACCAGCCCTTTTTTCACGAGTTTGCCATCAAAATAGCCGACCCGGCCGCCGCCAACCGGCACCTGTTCCAGCAGGGCATGATTGGCGGTTACGAACTGCCCGGCGCACTGCTGCTGGCTTTCACTGAAAAAAGAACCCGGGCGGAAATCGACCGCCTGGTGGATGTGCTGGGAGGGGATAAGGCATGAGCCAGTTGATCTTTGAAAAGAGTGTGCCCGGCAGCAATTCCTTTGTTCTGGATTTAAGCGACCTGCCGGCCGATTTGCCGTCCGGCATACCGGCGGCCCTGCTGCGCGATGAGCCGCCGCCCCTGCCCGATGTGGCCGAGGTGGAAGTGGTGCGCCATTTCACCGCCCTCAGCAAGAAGGCCTATGGTGTGGACGACGGCTTTTACCCCCTGGGCTCCTGCACCATGAAATACAACCCGCGCATTGGCGAGTGGGCGGCCCGCCTGTCCGGTTTTGCCGCGGCGCACCCGGCCCAGCCGGCGGATCAGGTGCAGGGCTGCCTGGAGCTGATGTACCGCCTGGAGCGCCTGCTCTGCGAAATCACGGGCCTGCACCGCTTCACCCTGCAGCCGGCGGCCGGCGCCCACGGCGAGCTGGTGGGCGCTCTGATCATCAAGGCCTACCATGCCGCCCGGGGGGATACCAGGCGCAACATCATCCTGGTGCCTGACTCGGCCCACGGCACCAACCCGGCCACGGCCAGCATGGCGGGCTTCAAGGTGGTGGAAATCAAGTCCAATGAGCGGGGCCTGGTGGATCTGGAGCAATTGCAAAAGGCCATTAATGATCAGGTGGCCGGTCTAATGCTCACCAATCCCAACACCCTGGGCCTGTTTGAAGAAGATATTGCCCGGATAGCCGAAATTGTGCACAAGGCCGGCGGCCTTTTGTACTACGACGGGGCCAACTTAAACGGCATTATGGGCGTGGCCCGGCCGGGCGATATGGGCTTTGACATTGTGCACCTCAACCTGCACAAGACCTTTGCTGCGCCCCACGGCGGGGGCGGTCCGGGTGCCGGGCCGGTGGGCGTGAAGGATTTTCTAAGCCAGTTTTTGCCTGTGCCCCTGGTGGAACAAAAAGAGGGCCGCTACTATCTGGATTACGACCGTCCCGCCTCCATCGGCCGGGTGCTGGCCTGGCACGGCAACTTCGCCGTGCTGGTCAAGGCCTTTACCTACCTGCTGAGTTTGGGTGCTGCCGGGGTGAAAGAGGCCTGCCAGAACGCGGTGCTGAGCGCCAACTACCTGCGCCACCACATCGGCCGCATCCTGCCCGTGCCCTACGACCGGCTGTGCAAGCACGAATTTGTGGCCACGGGCAAGGAACTGAAGAAAAAGTACGGCGTGAGCACACTGGACGTGGCCAAGCGCCTGCTGGATTACGGCTACCATCCGCCCACCGTATACTTCCCGCTGATTGTGGAAGAGGCCCTGATGGTGGAGCCCACCGAAACCGAGAGCAAGCAGCGCCTGGATGATTTCATCCGCACCATACAGGCCATTGTCCAGGAGGCGGCGGAAAACCCGCAGCTTTTGAAAGACGCTCCCCGGCGCACCCCGGTACGCCGGCTGGACGAAACCGCGGCGGCCCGCCAGCCCGTGCTGCGCTGGCAGCCCGGGGAGGCGGAACAATGAGCGCGTATGATTTATTGATCATCGGCGGCGGGCCGGGCGGCTACACCGCGGCCATCCGGGCCCGCCAGCTGGGTATGAGCGTGGGCCTGGTGGAAAAAGACGCCCTGGGCGGCACCTGCCTTAACCGCGGCTGCATTCCCACCAAGACTTACTATCATCAGGCTGCCCTGGCCCGCCAGCTGCGGGAGGCGGAAAAGTACAGTTTTCAGGTGCAGTGGCAGTTTGACCTGGTCGGGGCCCGGGCGCGCAAGGATAAGATCGTGGCCGGCCTGGCCGGCGGCATTGCCGGCCTGTTGCGGGGCTACAAAGTGGAGGTGCGCACCGGGGAGGCGCAATTGCTCGGTCCCGGTCGGGTGCGGGTGGAAGGAGAGGAACTGACTGCCAGCCGGGTGCTTGTGGCCACCGGTTCGCAGGTCAGCCGGCCGCCCCTGCCGGGGGCCGATCTGCCCGGCGTGCTCACCAGTGATGAAATGCTGGATCTGGAAAAAGTGCCGGCCAGTCTGGTGGTGATTGGCGGCGGCGTGGTGGGCCTGGAGCTGGCCGGCATCATGAACGCCCTGGGCAGCCGGGTCACCGTGCTGGAACTGCTGCCCGAAATCCTGCCCTCTCTGGACCGGGAGATTGTCCGCCGCCTGGTGCTGGCGCTGAAAAAACAGGGCATCACCCTGGTTACCGGAGCTGCCGTCACTGGCATCCGGCAGCAGGAAGGGCTTTTGCAGGTGGACTATATGGCGGCCGGTAAGGAACAGAGTGCGGCCGGGGAAGTGGTGCTGCTTTCCGCTGGCCGCCGGCCCTGCACGCAAGGCGTGGCGGCCTCCGGCCTAACCCTGGACGAGAAGGGCTTTGTGCAGGTGGATGAAAATTACCAGACCAGCCTGCCCGGGGTGTATGCCGTGGGCGATGTAAAGGGCGGCTATATGCTGGCCCATGTGGCCGCCGAGGAGGGCGTGGCCGCCGTGGAAAACATGGCCGGTCACACCGCCCGGGTGGCCTATCATGCCGTGCCCGCCTGCCTGTTCACCTTCCCCGAAGTGGCTACCGTGGGCCTCACCCAGGAGGCGGCCGCCGCCCGGGGGATCAACTGCCGCATCGGCCGCTTTAGTTTTGCCGCCAGCGGCATGGCCAGCGCTATGGGCGAGACCGAGGGCCTGGTCAAAGTGGTGGCCGGCGAGGATGGTACTGTGCTGGGTGTGCATATCATGGGGCCCCAGGCGGCCGAGATCATCCCGGCGGCCAGCCTGCTGGTGCGCCAGGGCGCCCGCATCGACGATGTGGCCGGCACCATCTTTCCCCACCCGGTGCTGGGCGAGGCCCTGCGGGAGGCCGTGCTGGCCGCCGGCGGCCGGGCCATCCACACCCTGCCGGGGCGTTGATGTTGGTGATTTATCCGAATATGGAGCGGTCTGCCAAAACCGCGCGGAGCGAGCCACTGCCGGGATGGCCTGTGCGGGTGGTTAGCGGGAACGCGGGATTAGCAGTGGAAAAAAGCGGGGTGGGAGCAAATGCTGTATTATGTGGAAAACCCCTCTCTGGACGCCGCCTACAACCTGGCCCTGGAAGAATACCTGCTCACCGGGAAGGAGCAGGAGTTCTTCCTGCTCTGGCAGGACCGCTGCGCCATTGTGGTGGGGCGCAATCAGAACACCGCCGAGCAGATCAACCGCCAGTTCGTGCAGCAGCGGGGTGTGCAGGTGGTGCGCCGTTTGACCGGTGGCGGGGCGGTCTACCACGACATGGGCAATCTCAATTTCACCTTTATTGTCAACAGCGCGGAAGCCGAATTCGCCTTTGCCCGCTTCGCCCGTCCTCTGGTGCAGTATCTCCAGAGCCTGGGCGTGCCAGCCGGGCTGGCCGGGCGTAACGATGTGGTCATCCAGGGCAAAAAGATTTCGGGCAATGCCGCCTGCCACCACCGCGGCCGCCTGCTGCACCACGGCACCATCATGTTTGATGTCAACCTGGACGATCTGGTGCAGTCCCTGCAGGTGGACCCGGAAAAGATCAGCAGCAAGGGCGTGGATTCGGTGCGCAGCCGGGTGACCAACATCAAGCCCTACCTGCCGCCCGGCCTGACCCTGGAGCAGTTTCGGGAGGGCCTGCGGGCGCAGGTGGAAAAGGAGTACGGCGGGCTGGCCATCTACCAGCTGGAGCCGGTCGAGCAGGCGGCAGTGGAAAAACTGGCCCGGGAAAAATATGCCAGTCCGGCCTGGGTGTACGGCCAGTCCCCGGTTTACAATGTGCGCAAAACCCGCCGCTTCCCCTGGGGGCAGCTGGATCTGCGCCTGCAGGTGGAGGACGGTGTAATCAAACAGGCCCGCCTTTTTGGCGATTTCTTTGCCCGGCAGGACATTGCTCCCCTGGAGGAATGGTTGGCCGGCCGGCCCTTTGACCGGCCCGCCCTGGAAGCGGCGCTGGACGAGACCTGGTTGCGCACCTTTCTGCCCGAGCTGGGCCGGGGGGAACTGCTGGATGTGCTGTTTACCGGATAGCTGTATGGGTCCTAAATGCTTACGGCCCCGCGCCAACTGCGGGGCCGTTGTTTTTCCGGCACCGGCGTGGTAAGATTTTTTTACACAGGCAGGGGCGGAGTCCCATTTTGAAGCTAAGGGGGGAGCAGTTGTGTTCACACCGGGTGCTGCACCAGGTACGGGCCAATCAGGCGGTTACACCTATACCGATTATTTGGCTCTGGATGACGGTAAGCGGTATGAATTAATTGAGGGGGTGCTGCTTTTGACGCCGGCACCGGGCATTGTGCACCAGCATGTGCTGGCCAAACTGGCCGCAGCGCTGGCTCACTATGTAGAACAAAACAATCTGGGCATTGTGCTGCCCGCCCCTTTGGATATGGTGCTGGATGAGCATCTGGTTTTGCAGCCCGATCTCAGCTTTATTTCCCGTTCCCGGTACCGGATTATTACGGCGTCATGTTTGCGGGGCGCTCCCGATCTGGTGGTCGAAGTGCTTTCCCCTTCCTCTCAGTTGCGCGACCGGGTCCAGAAAAGTAAAATCTATCACCAGTATGGTGTAAAAGAATACTGGCTGGCGGATCCGCTGGCTCAAACCGTGGAAATCCTCAGCGCGGCGGAGCAGGGCTGGCTGCTGGCTGGAGCCTGCGGCCCGGAAGACACTCTGCACTCACCGCTTTTGCCCGGACTGGCTCTGGCTCTGACTGCAGTGTTTGCTCTGCCGGACAGCCTGCAACTGGGCGAGTGATTGGTTAAACTTCTCTTTTTAGCCATTCCTTAATCAGGGGAATGGTTTCCCGTTCATTGCCCTGTCGGTCCTGGTACTGGTCGGCATAGCGCAGGTAAATATTATCTTGCTCGATCGTGAACTGTGTGATATTTTTTTCCAGTCCAGAGTGGGCTAAAAAATTGCGCGGATTTTTTGCGTTTAGGTATGAAGTGCCTTGTTCTAAAATGGACACGGAATACCATTTACCCGTTTCCAGCTGGTCTTTTTTGCTTTCAATTTTCTTTTTTATTTTACCAATTTCGTTGGTTAGTAAGGTGTAGTTCAGAGATAGCATGAATTTATTGTATACACGTTCGAAATCATTTTTAACTGATAATAGAGGGACCTTTATCTCTTTGGCTTTGGTGATGCCCTGTGCCTGCAACACTTCTACTATGCCCTGATAAAAGCCTAGGGAGAGTATGGCTTTGGTGTAACTCGTCCGGCTAAGTTTGGGTGATTTCTGGTAGTTATCTTGTAGCATTTGACGGGTGTCGTCAATTAGGTCCTTCAGACAGGTTGTGATTTGTTCCAGAGAGTGACCTTCTAGATGATATAAAATTAATGGTATGTTGTTTTTCAGGGCCGAGAAAAAATACACAAATTGCTCCAGCTGACAGGCCAGTCGTTCCCTTTTTTCCAGGCAAGACTGGTTATCGGCAGTGTGATCGTATATATCATTCAGCAGTGTCCGACAAAAAGGGTGTTGACTATCTCGGGAAGTGATGGGGGAAAAGAAAAATGTCTTATATTCAACCTTTTGCTCGTAAATATTGTAGAAGGGAACTTCGACGTTGGCCAGGATGGGATCGGTATAAAGCAAATGCACTTCGGGAGCATCAGCCTTGTTTTGCCAGTAACGTAACTGGCTCCAGGTCCCAAAAATTCGTCCCGCTTCCAGCAAGGCGGGCACATAAATGTTCAGACCACTGGAAATGTCCAGGTACAACCGGCGAAAACCCTGCTGCAAGTAACGAACCAGAATATCCAGAAATATTTCCAGCACCACATCATCAAAAGCGGTCTGAAAAGACACTGTATTTTTTTCATATATGTGCCCAGAGAGTGCAATATTAAGCAATCGTCCAGATCAGCGTAATAGGGCATAATGTTAAAAAACCGGGCCGGGTTTTTCAGGTAAGAGTGGGGTTGTTCGATTGCTTGAATAATCGCATTTTTAAATACAGGGTTTTTGTCAAATTTGGCCAAATGATCTTTATCCTTTAGTGATTCATTTAATGGAAGACTGACCGGGTAAAGTAAAATTACAGCAGAGGTCTCTTTTTTTTGCTCAACCAGGTATTTTTTAAAAGCCAGGGAAGAGAGTTCACTTTCTTTTTTATAGTCTTTAATTTTAAAGGTGACGTTTTTAATATATTTATCCAGGCGCCCAATCTGGTATATAACATTTGTAAATTGCACATTAACCAGCCTCCAGATGGTGTAAGGTATTTTCCCGGTCGCTTGCACATAATTCCCGGGCCCTTTAGTGAGCACCGTTTTACCACCGACAACTGTGTTAGCGTTTTTTTGGAGAATTCGGGCCCTGATGTCAAAATCCTCCTGTGTCCCACAAAATTGGGAAAATAAAAACAGCAGCCTGTCCGGCTGCCGAAATATACAGTTACTCCCGGGAGAGGAGTTTGGCCAGTTCCGCCTCCACTTCGCCCTCCTCCGGAAAGCGCCCCAGGGCCTTTTTGGAAAAGAGCAGCTGGTCTCCTGCCTTTACCTCAAAGACGCCGCCCCAGGAAGAGACGAGCCGCGGCTTGGCCACTTTATCCCCGTATTGCTGCACAATTTTCTCAGCCAGCCTGGCTGCTTTGCTCCGGTACCCTCAGGTCGAGCAAAATTCAATGGTAATGGGCATTTTTTCCACCATGTCGAGTCTCCTTTCTGTTATTGGATGATCTGCTGCATTTTCTGGATGAACAATTGTACCTCCCGGGTGAGCCCCGCGCTCACAGCGGGCAGTTTTTCCAGCAGAGCACTGATTTTTTCCTCCGACAGGTTAAATCCGTAGACGTTGCGGAAAACATGGCGAAAGGCACGGAATTCGTCCAGTTTCCGGGCAGTGTGTTTGCTGATTACAGGGGGGCGCATGCCTGGCAAATCCAGTGTCATCTGCAAAATCAGTTCCCGGTGCCAGTGTTCGCCGGCGGGCATTTTTTCATCCAGCTCCCGGGCAATGATTTTAAAAATATTCTCTACCGCTACGTAAAAGTCGTGCAGCACGCTGCCAGTTGCCCGCAGGGTGAAAGTATCCCCCTTGATCAACTGGCGCAGTTTGTTCCCCGGGGCATTGATCAGTTGGCGGCTGGCCAGCTCTGTCAGCAGATGTTCAATTTGGCTCATTTCTTCCGCCAGGCGGGCGGCGACAAAGGTGAACTGTTTGGGCGTCACAGGATCACCCCCTCGCGCAGCACTTTGTCCCGCAGCCGGGGCAGGGCATCGGCAGCATCCACTAGGCTCACCGGCCAGGGCAGGGTGATGGGTTCTAGTTCTACCAGCAGTTGCCAGTAGTTGGCGCCGGCCGGCAGACCGGTCACCAGCAGGTCGATATCGGAATGGGGGGTAAAATGCTGGCTCCAGGCCAGTGACCCGTACAGATAAACCGTGGTGCCCGGATAGCGGCTTTTGATGTGCGCGGCCGCCCGGCGAGCTTTGTGCAGCGCATCCCGGCGCCGCTCCTGTTCCTGGCGGCTATCCCGGGCGGCCCGCTCTTGCCAGTAACGGCGCATGGCTTGCTCCTGGTCGGACATGGAAGGCTTCCTCTCCCCTATCGCCTATTATTTTAACACAGCCGCCGACCGTTTGCAGGAGATTCTACATTGGGTCACGGAAAATTAATCCTCCAAATGATCAGCAGGGTTTTTTCGCCCGGAAAATCCAGCCGGTAGGCAGCCGCTGGCGTCCGGTTCCCTGGCGGGGCAGGTTTAGCGTATGCATGGGAAGGTTGTTTTTCCCTGTTTGATTTGTTATGACATTTTGTAAACCTTTGGCATCGGCTGGGTGAAGGGGCTGGCGCAATGAACCAGTTACCGAAGGGCGTGTTCTATCAAAACCCGCCCAGAGGACACCCGCCTCTTTAGGCGGGTGGTGAATGGGCGGCCGGGCGACAGTCCGGCAATTTGTTTACAAATTGCCAAAAGTTAGAGCAAAATATAATCA
>NZ_JBRAJI010000028.1:0-38957 GCF_052744395.1 Desulfurispora sp.
CTAACGACCTCTCTTACCCTGCGCTGTTCAGTTTTCAAGGATCGCGTCACAGCATCGCAGCGACGTTTATAATAGTATCATACAGGCATACCTCTAGCAAGTAGTAATTTAACCCATTTTTAATGGTATTATTCTATTAATATTAATAATATCCGTAATACTGCCTTATAAATGGGTTTTTCGATTGTTTCTACGACCAGGGGCCGCAGACAAAATGGTTCAGCGGTCCATGACCACGGCCGATGGCCGGAGCCTCGGCAATGGCCCGATTTACATACTGACAGGCTACCTGCACCGACCGCAACAAATCCCAACCCCTGGCCAGTCCCGCCGCTACTGCCGCGGAAAGGGTGCACCCCGTGCCGTGCGTATTGCTGGTTTGCCAGCGCGGATTTTCGATGCGATAAATATGCTCATGACCGATCAGCAAATCAATCATCACATTTTCTTCACCGGCAAAACAGCGATGCCCTCCTTTCAGCAGCACCCAGCGTGCTCCCAGGTTCAAAATGTCCCGGGCCGCCTGCAGCAATGACTGCTCGTCCTCAATCTTGACACCGGTGAGAACCCCGGCCTCCGGCAAATTGGGCGTTACCAGCAGCGCCAGGGGGATAAGTTTTTCCTTATAGACAGCCACAGCCTGCGGTGACAGCAGGGTATGTCCACTGCTGGAAACCATCACCGGGTCCACTACCAGGTTTTCCACCCGGTACGCCTGCATTTTGTGAGCTACAATCTCCACTATATCCTCATTGGCCAGCATGCCGGTCTTGATGGCCTGAACCGGTATATCCTCCATTACCGCATCGATCTGGGCGCCCACCTGCGAGGCCGGTAGCACATGCACATCATAAACCCCGGTGGTGTTCTGCACGGTAACCGCTGTAACAGCGCTGGTACCGTAAACCCGGAAAGAAGCAAAAGTTTTCAGGTCGGCCTGAATACCGGCCGCCCCGCCGGAATCGGATCCGGCCACAGTCATGGCACAGGGCAAAGTGCGCACAATACTCCCTCCAGCTATTCAAATAACGCCCGCACGTATTCACCGGCATCAAAAGGTCTTAAGTCCTCCACACCCTCGCCAATACCAATAAACTTCACCGGAATGTCCAGCACCTGCCTGATGCCAATCACCACGCCGCCTTTGGCCGTACCGTCCAGTTTGGTGAGCACAATGCCGGTCACACCGGCCGCATCCCCAAATATCTTCGCCTGATTAATGGCGTTCTGCCCGGTAGTGGCATCCAGCACCAGCAGTACTTCGTGGGGTGCTCCCGGCAGTTCCCTGGCCAGCACCCGCCCCACCTTTTTCAGCTCATCCATCAGGTTACTCTTGGTGTGCAACCGGCCAGCCGTATCTACAATCAGAACATCGGCTTTGCGGGCCCGCGCTGCCTGCAGGGCATCATAGGCTACAGCCGCCGGATCAGCACCCTCCTGGTGCTTGATTACGTCCACACCGGCCCTTTGTCCCCATATTTCCAGCTGTTCAATCGCTGCCGCGCGAAAGGTGTCACCGGCTGCCAGTATGACCTTTTGACCTCGTTTTTTGAACCAGCAGGCCAGCTTGCCGATGGTGGTTGTTTTCCCCACACCGTTAACTCCCACAACCATAATCACCGTAGGCGGCCCACCGCTTTTAATTTCGGCCTCACCCTGTCCCAGTATCTGCCCCGTCATTTCCTGCAGCAGGGGCTTGATCTGTTCCGCATCGGTTATACGACGTTCTCTGACAGTACGGCGCAGTCTTTCCATGAGCTCTTCCGCGGTTTGTACGCCCACATCGGCCTGAATCAGTATTTCTTCCAGTTCTTCATAAACTTCCTCATCAATTTTGGATCGCCCGGCAACCAGCGTCTCTATTTTTTCTACAAAATTTTTCCTGGTCTTGCTCAGGGATTCTTTCAACCTGTCGAACAAACCCATCTATCTCTCTCCCCGGCTACTCGAAATAAGTTTTTCCAGCGCCGTGCGCGCCGCCTGTTGTTCGGCTTCCTTTTTGGAATGTCCCTGACCGCGGCCCAGCTCTCGCCCGCAGTGCATCACCCCGGCGGTAAAGGTTTTGTCGTGATCAGGGCCTGCCTCATGCAATATTACATAATTGAGCGGATCGCTGCTGCGCTTTTGCATATACTCCTGCAGTTCGGTCTTGTAGTCGCGGTCCAGTCGCCCGGCCAGAATGTCCTCCAGTAAGGGCTGCAAATAATCCAGGGCCAGCCGGCGGGCCACCGGCAAACCCTGATCCAAAAACACCGCTCCCAGCAGCGACTCAAAAGCATCGGCCAGTATGGAAGGGCGCTCCCGACCTCCGGTTTTCTCCTCACCCTTGCCCATATACAGGCACGCCCCCAGATTGAGCTGCCGGGCCACCCTGGCCAGGGAGGGCTCGCAAACTATGGCCGCCCGCAGCTTGGTTAGTTCCCCTTCCGAAAATAAAGGAAAACTATTATACAAATGCTCGCTGATAATTAATTCCAGCACCGCATCGCCCAGAAATTCCAGGCGCTGGTTGCTCTCCTGCCGCCGCCCTTCCCGATTTTCATAGTTGTAGGAGCTGTGCGTCATGGCCAGCTCCAGCAGACTTTCATCCCGCCAGGGTATGCGCAGTTCTTGCTTCAGGGCATCAATGGCCGCCCGGTTGTTCAGCATGCAGCACATTCCACCTTATCCGGCAAATTTTTTAAAGACCAGCGTAGCGTTGTGACCGCCAAAACCAAAAGAGTTGGACAGGGCCACCTGCAGTTCCTTTTCGCGGGCCTGGTTGGGTACATAGTCCAGATCACATTCCGGATCGGGCTGCTCATAGTTGATGGTGGGGGGAATCACCCCGCGGTCCAGGGCCAGGATGCTGGCCACCGCTTCTACTGCACCGGCCGCTCCCAGCAGGTGTCCCAGCATGGACTTGGTGGAACTGACCGCCAGCCGGTAGGCATGTTCACCAAAAACCTGCTTAATGGCCAGGGTTTCCAGTCTGTCCCCCAGGGGAGTGGAAGTACCGTGCGCGTTGATATAATCCACCGCTGCCGGCTCCAAACCGGCATCCTGCAGAGCCAGGCGCATGGCGCCAGCCGCCCCCCGGCCGGCCGGTTCGGGGGCAGTGATATGGTACGCGTCACAGGTAGAACCATATCCGACAACCTCTGCGTAGATGCGTGCCCCGCGCCGCCGGGCATGTTCCAGAGTTTCCAGCACCAGTACGGCAGCCCCTTCCCCGATGACAAACCCGTCCCGTCCGGCATCAAAAGGCCGGCTGGCTTTCTCGGGCTGCTCATTGCGAGTGGACATAGCTTTCATGGAGCAAAAGCCGGCTACTGCCAGGGGGGTTACCGGAGCTTCCGCCCCCCCGGTAAAAACCACGTCCAGCAAACCATAGCGCAGCAAACGATAGGCGTCACCAATAGCATTGTTGCTGGATGCACAGGCGCTGGTGGTGGTAACATTGGCCCCCCGCAGGTCAAAATGAATGGCAATCTGGCCGGCGGCCATATTGGCTATCATCATGGGAATGAAAAAAGGGCTGACCCGAGCCGGACCTTTTTCCAGCAGAGTGCGGTGCTGATCTTCCAGCGTTTCTATACCCCCCACACCCGAGCCCAGGATTACCCCGGCCCGCTCCCGATCCAGGGATTCCAGATCGAGAGCGGCATCCTGGCGGGCCATTTCGGCTGCCGCCATGGCAAACTGGGTGTAGCGATCCATGCGCCGCGCCTCTTTGCGATCTATGAACTGCACCGGATCGAAACCCTCCACCAGGGCGGCCATCCGGGTACTGTAACCTTCCACATCAAAGCGGTCGATGGTTTTCACCCCCGACCGCCCGGCGATCAGGTTCTGCCAGAACGCCTCCAGGTCCAGCCCCAGCGGTGAGACTATCCCGATGCCGGTCACTACAACACGATTATACAAGTTTTTCCCCTCCAGAAAAACAATACAGAATATATTTTAAAGCCCCGCCGGTATGAGCGGGACTTTGCGTTCTTATGAATGCTCCACGATATAGCGCACGGCCTCGCCGACAGTACGAATCTTTTCCGCATCCTCATCGGGAATGGTCATTTCAAATTCCTCTTCCAGAGCCATGACCAGTTCCACAATATCCAGCGAGTCGGCGTTCAGATCCTCAGTAAAAGAGGCTTCCATGGTCACCTCGTCGGGCTCCACATTGAGCTGTTCCACAATGATCTTCTTTACCTTCTCAAAAATCGCGTCGGACACTGCATTTCACCCCCTTCCAAATTTCTAAAAAATCATCAGCCCCTTTTTGACGATCACATGTGCATACCGCCATCTACCGATATAACCTGCCCGGTGATGTAGGCCGCACCCGGCCCGGCCAGAAAAACCACCAGAGAAGCCACATCTTCCGGCTGCCCGGGCCGCCCCAGCGGGATCCCTTTCAGCATGGTCTGCTTCAATTCCTCCGGCAAAGCTGCGGTCATATCGGTTTCGATGTAGCCGGGAGCGACGGCATTGCAGGTGATCTGCCGCGAAGCCAGTTCCCGGGCCACCGCTTTGGTCAGACCGATTAAGCCTGCCTTGCTGGCCACGTAGTTAGCCTGGCCGGCATTGCCGGAAAGCGCCACCACCGAAGTGATGTTGATAATCCGGCCATAACGCGCCTTGAGCATGGGCCTGGTAACCGCTTTGATGCAGTGGAAAGCCCCTTTCAGGTTTACATCCAGCACCTCGTCCCAGTCCTGTTCTTTCAGCCGGGGGAGCAAATTGTCGCGAGCAATCCCGGCATTGTTCACCAGGATATCCAGCCGGCCCATCTTTTCCAGCACCCCCGCCACCATCCGGTTGACCTGCTCGGCATCGGCCACACTGGCCTGCCAGGGCAGCACGCGCCGCCCCAGCGCTTCAATCTGCCGGGCGGTTTCCCCGGCCACCGCCTGGCTGCCGGCATAATTAAGTACTATATCGGCACCCGCACCGGCCAGAGCCAGAGCGATAGCCCGCCCGATTCCTCTGGCCGCACCGGTCACCAGGGCCACCCGGCCATCAAGAGACATTTTATTAAACCTCCCCTTCCAGGGCAAGGATTTTTTCCATGCCGGCCCGATCTTCCACGTTGTAAGCCACGGCTTCGGGGCAGATTTTTTTCACCAGGCCGCAGAGCACCCTGCCCGGACCTATTTCCACAAAAATACGCACGCCCTGTTCACGCAGATAAGCGATGCTTTCCTCCCAGCGCACCGGGCTGTACACCTGGCGCACCAGCAAATCGCGCGGATCCGCCTCCTGGGGATAGTAGCGGGCAGTAACATTGGAAACCACGGGTATAGCCGGCTGCTTTACCCTCACCCCGGCCAGCACTCCGGCCAGTTTTTCTCCGGCCGGACGCATCAAACTGGAATGAAAGGGTGCCGATACAGCTAGCGGCATACACCGCCGGGCCCCCGCTTCCCTGGCCAGGACCATGGCCCGCTCCAGCCCGGCGTTTGTGCCGGCAATCACCACCTGGCCGGGACAATTGAGGTTGACCGCCTCCACGGTACCGGCCGCACTGGCTGCCGCGCAGATTTCGCGCACCCGTGCAGCATCCAGACCCAGCACCGCCACCATGCCGCCCTGTCCCAGGGGTACCGCTTCCTGCATCAGCCTGCCCCTCTGGTGCACCACCGCAGCCGCATCGGCCGGTTCCAGGCTGCCGGCCACCACCAGGGCGCTGTATTCGCCCAGACTGTGTCCGGCCAGAGCCGCCGGGGACTTGCGCCACCCGGCTTCCTGCAGGGCCCGCCACAGAGCAATGCTCACGGTTAATATGGCGGGCTGGGCATACATGGTCTGTTTGAGCTTTTCCTCCGGCCCGTTGAAGCACAGCTCCCGCAGGTCAAAGGGCAGCACTGCGGCAGCCCGGTCAAAGACCTCTCTGGCGGCAGCGGAATGCTCATAAATATCCCTGCCCATGCCCACATACTGGGCGCCCTGTCCGGGAAACAAAAAGGCTATCCTGCTCACTCGCCCACCACCAGTGTCCAGTTATTTTTCAGCACCTGCTCGGCCCCCGTGACCACTTCCTGAATAATTTCGGCCACCGGCTGCACCCGGCTGACCATGGCGCAGATCTGCCCGGCCATCACCGAGCCCATTTCCACATCACCGTCCTGCATGGCCGCCCGCAGCCTCCCCACGCCCAGTTTTTCCAGCTCGGCCGGAGGCACACAGCGGCTCTCCATTTCCTCAAACAGGCGGCTCAACTTGTTCTGCAACACCCGCACCGGATGTCCCGTGCTGCGCCCCGTGACCACGGTATCCCGGTCCCGGGCTTTGATGAGCATTTGCTTGACATTGTCGTGAATGGTGCACTCGCTGGCACACATGAAGCGGGTACCCATCTGCACGCCGCAGGCCCCCAGGGCCAGAGCGGCAGCCAACCCCCGGCCGTCAGCAATCCCACCGGCCGCCACCACCGGCACCCTGACCGCATCCACCACCTGGGGTACCAGGGCCATGGTAGTGAGCTCCCCCACATGGCCACCGCTTTCCAGACCTTCGGCAATGATCCCGTCCACACCGGCCCGCTCCAGCCGCCTGGCCAGAGCCACCGAGGACACCACGGGAAACACCCGGCAGCCGGCCGCATGCAGCGCCGGAATATACTTGCCCGGGTTGCCGGCTCCGGTAGTGACCACGGCCACTTTTTCCTCGATGATGATCTGCATGATCTCTTCCACATGGGGTGACAGCAGCATCACATTCACCCCAAAAGGTTTATCCGTCAGCTCCCTGGCCCGCCGCACCTGCCGGCTGACCCAGTCAGGTAGAGCCTGACCCGTACCGATGATGCCCAGCCCGCCGGCGTTGCTCACCGCTGCCGCCAGTTCGGCCGTGGACACCCAGGCCATTCCGCCCTGCAAAATGGGATATTTTATGCCCAGCATTTCACACAACCTGGTCTTGAGCACCCGAACAACCTCCCGCATTTTATTCCCAGCGCAGGGCGCAGGCCGCCCAGGTCAGCCCGGCCCCGAACCCCACCAGCACTACATGGTCGCCGGGCCTGATCCGGTCGGCGGCCACCGCCTCGTACAGGGCAATGGGTACGGAAGCCGTAGAGGTATTGCCATAGCGATCCACATTGACCAGCACTTTCTCCATACCGAGTCCCAGCCTTTTGGCCGCCGCCTCGATAATCCGGATGTTGGCCTGGTGCGGAATCAGAAAGTCCAGATCCTCCCTCTGCAGTCCGGCCCGCCGCAAAGCCTCCAGCGCACTTTCTTCCATGGCCTTGACGGCAAATTTAAAAACCTCCCGCCCGTTCATGTGCACATAGTGCAGCCCGGCCTCCACCGTAGCCGGGCTGGCCGGCTGCCGCGACCCGCCCGCCGGCAGACTGAGCAGGTGGCCGCCACTGCCGTCGGCGGCCAGGGTGCTGGCCAGAATCCCCCGTCCGGGCTCGTCCGGGGCCAGCAGTGCGGCACCCGCTCCATCGCCGAACAGCACACAGGTATTGCGGTCCTGCCAGTTAATGATCCGGGACAGGGTTTCCGCCCCCACTACCAGTACATGACGGCACATGCCGGTCTGCACAAACTGCGCGCCACAGGAAAGGGCATAAATGAACCCGGTGCAGCCGGCCAGCAGATCAAAGGCTCCGGCTCCGGCAGCCCCCAGTCTGTCCTGCACCAGACAGGCCGTGGCCGGGAAAAGGGTATCCGGTGTATTGGTAGCCACAATAATCAAATCCAGTTCTTCCGGCCGCACTCCGGCCTGCTGCAGCGCCTGACGGGCGGCCGGCACGGCCAGATCCGAAGTAGCCTGTCCGGGTTCCGCCAGCCGTCTTTCTTTAATCCCGGTACGGGTGACAATCCACTCATCACTGGTATCCACCATCTGCTGCAGTTCCCGGTTGGTCAAAACCCGTTCCGGTACATACATGCCCAGCCCGGCAATTTTTACTCCGCGCAACTCAGGCATTACCACATCCTCCACAGCTGTTTTTTAAAGCGCCGACCAGCTGATCCATACTGCCGGCAATTTTCTCCGGCAACCGGTTCTGGGCAGCAGCGGCCGCAAAACGCAGGGCATTGTGAATGGCCCGGGCATCCGAGCTGCCGTGGCCAATCACCACCACACCATTTACGCCCAGCAGAGGCGCTCCGCCGTACTCGGCATAGTCCAAACGCCGGCGCAGATCCTGCAGAGCCGGCAGACTGAGCAGCGAGCCCAGGCGGGAGAGCCAGCTGGCACCCAGCGTATCCTTGAGCATCCCCAACAGGGTCATGGCCAGGCCCTCACTGGTTTTCAGCACCACGTTTCCTACAAATCCATCACAAACCACCACATCGGCCCGGCCGGGGAATATATCCCGCCCTTCCACGTTACCGATAAAGTTCAGTCCGCTATCTTTTAAGAGCGAAAAAGCGGCCTGGGTGAGAGTATTGCCCTTGCCCTCTTCCTCGCCAATATTCAGAAGACCCACCCGCGGATCGGCTACCCCCAGCACATCACGGGCGTAAAGATAACCCATCAGCGCGAACTGCTGCAGGTGCTGGGGCGAACAGTCCACATTGGCCCCGGCATCCAGAAGCACCACCCGTCCCCGCCGGGTGGGAAGCACACTGGCAATGGCTGGCCGGTCAATACCCCTGATGCGGCCCAGGCCCAGCAGCGCCGCCGCCATCACGGCACCGGTATTGCCAGCCGAAACCACGGCGGCCGCCCGGCCTTCCCGAACCAACTGCACCGCCCGCACTATGGACGAATTTCTTTTGCGCCGCACGGCCACCGCCGGACTTTCACCCATACCCACCGTTTCGGGCGCATGCAGCACATCCACCAGCGGGCGGTCCGCCCCGGCCAGCTCGGCACCAATTTTTTCCTCATCGCCCACCAGTACGGGCCGCAGTCCGTCCTGCCGGGCGGCCAGCACAGCACCCCGCACCACTTCCGCCGGGGCAAAATCTCCCCCCATGGCATCCACCGCAATGATCAACGACGCCATTCCTCCTCCGGAATTACAAACACCAGAAATTTGCCGGTAAAAACCGTTTCCTTCCCCACTGTGGAGGAAACCCTTACCATATATTTATTGCCTTTCTGGCGGCTGATATATGCCCGCGCCACCACATTTTCCCTCACAAACACCGGCCTTTTGAAGCTGACCTTGGCCGTTCCCGTCAGGGCCACCGGAGCGTCAATCAAGGCCACGGCCAGAGTGTTGGCCTGGGCAAACAGGTATTGCCCGCTGGCCACGCCGGTCTTGCGCAAACACATGGACGGTGCAATCTGCAAAATAGAGATACCTTCCCGTCCCAGGTAGAGATCCACCAGCTCGCCCACCATTTCCTGGCGGGTCAAGGCCCGCACCTGGCCGTAGACACCGCGGGCCATGTTTTTCACCCGCTCCCGCATTTCCGGGATGTTCAGTTCACTGCGATCCAGGCGAATGGTCTGGATACTCACACCCAGAATCTGGGCCAGTTGGTCATCGGTCAAAAACGGGTTGCCCTCTATGTACTGCCGCAACAACCTGTGCCTGTTGCAGCGCCCGCTTTGTTCGTGTTCCATACTCCCGTCACCCGAGAACAGATTGTCTGCTGGCAGGGCTATTAGTACCAGGTACTAAAGTGATTATAAGGGACCGGGCAGTAAAATGCAAGCAGAAATCCCAGATACAAACAACAAAACCCGGCGGCAGTCGTCGGCTGCACACCGGGTTTGTTCTGGTCGATGAGATATTCAGCTACTGTACCTTTACCGCACTGCGGTTTTTGTAATAACCGCATTCCGGACAGGCATGGTGAGGCATAATCAACTCATGGCATTGCGGGCAAGAGACCAGGGTAGGGGCAGCAATCTTGTAGCTGGCCGCCCGGCGCTGTCTGCCTCTTTGTTTGGAAGCTCTCCTCTTGGGTACGCCCACTCCTTACACCCCCTTTAACCCGGCCTTACTCACCGGTACCTTATTGCAATAGTTTCTTCAAAGCCGCCAGCCTGGGATCGATATCTTCCACCACACAGCGACATTGCTCCCGGTTCAGATTGGTGCCGCAGACCGGGCACAAACCCCGGCAGTCTTCGCTGCACACCAGACGCATGGGCAGGGCCACCAGCAGCGACCTGGCCACATCGGCAGTAATATCAATGCTGTCCCCACTGTACGGCTGCCACTCGGGCTCGGGCTGCACATCCTCCTGACCGGCCGGATAGTAGGTTTCTTCTATCTCCGCCCGTACTGGCCGGGGAAAACTTTCCAGACACCGGCCGCAGGCCGGCAGCAACACCGCCCTGGCTTCGCCCCGCACCACTATGGCGGAAGAAGTGGAAGTAAGCTGCAGGTCCAGTTCCACCGGCCCGGCCAGACTAATTGTTTCGGTTTCGGTTACAATGTCGGGCAACTCACTGCGCACGGTAACCCGCTGCGTTTGTCCCGGAGCGTGTTTGAGCCGGGAAACATCGAGCTTGATCAATATTTTTCACCCCGTCATTTTCACAAAAACCATTATATAGAAGGTCGGCAGCGCTTGTCAAGAAGCAGGTTATTTTACCCGTCCCGGCAGTATATAAATTTACCACTATGGTACATTGCCGGAGGTACAATCATGCGTCCAGTCGTCACCCCGCTGGTGATCATTTCCATCCTGCTGGCCCTGATCTCCTTCCCCGCCCTGTCCTTCCAGGGCGCTATCAACGGCGTCCGGTTGTGGCTAAATGTGGTTTTTCCCGCCCTGCTGCCCTTTTTCATCGCCTCCGAGCTTCTGATGAACAGCGGCCTGGTGCATTTTTTCAGCATCCTGCTGGAGCCGCTGATGCGCCCGCTCTTCCGCCTGCCGGGCAGCGCCTCCCTGGTGCTCTGCGCCGGCTACACCAGCGGCTACCCCATAGCCGCCGTAATCATTGCCCGGCTGCGCCGGGAGGGCCTCTGCACAACCGAAGAGGCCGCTCGCCTGCTCAGTTTTTCCAGCAACGCCAGTCCCCTGTTCATGCTCACGGCCGTGGCCGTGGGCATGCTGGGCCAGCAGCAGCTGGGCCTGTACATAGCCGGTTCCCACTACCTGGCCAACCTGACCATTGGTCTTTTGCTGCGCGTTTTTTATCCTGCCGGCCCGGCCGGGCCAACCTTTCCCGCCCACCCTGGCAACCTCCTACAACGGGCCTGGAAGGAATACCTCTACATCCAGCACCGGGACGACCGGCCGGCGGGCAAAATACTGGCCGATGCCGTGCGCCAGTCGGTGCTCAACCTGCTGACCATAGGCGGTTACATTGTTTTTTTTGCCGTATTGATTAACCTGTTTAAAGAATTGCACATCATTCACCTTACTGCCGCCTTGCTGGCCCGGGTACTCATCCCGCTGGGCCTGCCGGTGGAGATCACTCCCGCGCTGGCGGCCGGTCTCTGGGAAATGACCGTAGGCTGCCAGCAGGCCTCCCTGGCACCGGCCGCACTGCTGGGCAAACTGCAGGCCATCAGTATAATTTTAGCCTGGAGCGGCATCTCGGTACTCACCCAGACCGCAGCCATGCTGGCAGGCAGCGGCGTAAGCCTGCGCCTGTTCCTGCTCATGCGCCCGGTGCACGCCGCCCTGGCCTGCCTGTACATCACCATATTTTTTAAATTGCTGCCCCCGGCGCCAGCTACCGCTGCCCTGAACACGGCGCTCCCCGGTTCACCCGTTCCAGCAGCGGCCTGGGCCAACTGCCTGAAAATGCTCCTGCTCCCGGGAGCGGCCCTGCTCCTGATCACCACCGCCTCGGCCATCAGGCGCCTGGCTGGCAAATAAGACCCGAAATGAAGAATTATCCTTTTGGCGCCGGGACAGGCTAATACGAAACAGAAAAAGCATAAGCGTGTAAAGAAGGTGATGGAGCTTGGCTGACCTGAGCAGTTTTTTCTCTCCCCGCAGCGTGGCCGTCATTGGCGCATCGCGCACTCCGGGAAAAATTGGCTACGCCATTGTGGACAACATCATCAAAAGCGGTTATTCAGGCACCATTGTTCCCGTCAACCCCCGGGAACAGGAAATTCTAGGGCACAAGTGTTACAGTCGGATTACCGAGGCCCCCGGTCCCATTGATATGGCTGTAATCTCGGTGCCGGCGGCTAAAGCCGTGGGCGCGGTGGAGGATTGCGCCCGGGCCGGCGTGAAAAACCTGGTGATTATCACCGCCGGCTTCAAGGAGGTGGGCAAGGAAGGACTGGCCCTGGAAAAGCAAATTGTGGCCCTCTGCCAGGAAAACAACATCACCATGCTGGGGCCCAACTGTGTGGGCATGATGGACACGCACACGCCCATCAACGCTTCCTTTGCCGTCAATTTCCCCCGCCGGGGCGACATCGCTTTCATTTCCCAGAGCGGCGCCATGCTGGTGGCCATCCTGGACTGGAGCCGGCACACCGGCCTGGGCTTTTCCAAAGTGATCAGCCTGGGCAACAAAGCCTCGCTGACCGAATCCCATTTCATCGACGCGGTGGCCGCCGACCCCAACACCCGGGTGGTGCTCTGCTATATTGAAGATGTGGCCAACGGCAAACACTTTCTGGAGGTGGCCCGGCGGGCCAGCCGGCAAAAACCGGTAATCATTCTCAAGAGCGGCACCAGCCAGGCCGGCGCCCAGGCCGCGTCCAGTCACACCGGCGCCCTGGCCGGCAGCGATCTGGCCTATAATACGGCCTTCAAACAGACCGGAATTATTCGGGCCAGCACCATGGCTGAATTGTTCGACCTGGCCATTGCTTTCTCCAACCAGCCCGTCCCCCGGGGCAAGCGCGTGGTCGTAGTCACCAACGCCGGTGGTCCCGGTATTGTAACCACGGACCGCATAGAAAACCAGGGGCTAAAAATGGCTCGTTTTGAAAAAGAAACCATAGATTATCTCCGGCAAAACCTGCCCGCCGAATCCAACATCTACAACCCGGTGGATGTGCTGGGCGATGCCACTGTGGAACGCTACCAGATCGCCCTGCAAAAAACCCTGGCCGATCCCCAAGTGGACAGCGCCGTGGTGCTGGTCTGCCCCACAGCGGTTACCGATGCTGCTTCCATTGCTCAGGTGGTTATTGACGAACACCGCAAGGTGCCGGAAAAACCGGTTTTTGCCGCCTACATGGGAGGAGAATCGCTGGCTGCCGGAGCCCGGCGCCTGAGCGAAGCCGGCATACCCTGCTACACCTTTCCGGAAACCGCCATCGATGCCATCCGGGGCATGTCCTACTACCGGGAAATTCTGCAGCAACCGGCATCCGCCGGGGACATCCGCCCGGACAACCTGGACCCGGAAACCGTGCGCCGGATTTTTCAGCAGGTGCGCCGGGACAACCGGTTGGTACTGCTGGGCAGCGAAGCTGTCCAGGTGATGGAGGCCTACGGCATTCCCTGCGCCCCCACCGCCCTGGCTACCAGCCCCGACCAGGCGGTGGAACTGGCCCAAGCCATGGGCTACCCCCTGGTCATGAAAATAGCCTCTCCCAAAATTCTGCACAAAACCGATGTGGGAGGCGTAAAGATCGGCATTGCAGACGCTGCTGGCGTGAAAAACGCCTTCGCCGAAATCATGGAAAATGTCACCAGACTGCTGCCCAATACGGAAATATATGGTATAGAAATCCAGAAAATGATGCCCAGGGGGACCGAAATAATCATAGGCATGATCAAGGATGTGCAATTTGGTCCGCTGATCGCCTGCGGACTGGGTGGGATTTACGTCAACCTCTTAAAAGACGTCTCCTTCCGCCTAGCGGACGGTCTCACCCGTACGGAAATCGAAAAAATGCTGAGCGAAACCAAGGCCTACACCCTGCTGCGCGGCTATCGGGGCGAGCAGCCAGCCGATATTAACACCATCGTGGACATGATTGCCCGCACAGCCTGCCTGGTCGGAGATTTTACCGAGATCAGCGAACTGGATATCAACCCGGTTTTTGCCTATCCCACAGGGGCCCGGGCCCTGGATGTAAAAATAACCATAGCGTGAGGTGGCAGATTCATGAAAAGCCTTTATATCAGCGGCACCGCCGGCAGCGGCAAGACAGCAATAGCTGCCGGCCTGGCTCAGAAATTCACCCAGCAAGGTTATCGCGTGTCATACTTTAAGCCCGTAGGCTACTCCGCCTCTCCCACCCGGCGGCAGGACAGGGACGCTCTGTTGATGCAAAAACTACTCAAAATGGATGTACCCTTGGATGTAATCACCCCGGTGATGTCCGGACCCTCTTACCTGTCCGGACAGGCCCGGCCGGCTGAATTACTGGACAAAATTAAAAAAGCCTACGAGACCATAGCCGAAAAAGCTGATATTGTACTTATTGGCGGACCTCCCCGACCACATATGCTGAGCTGTGTAGGGCTGGACACGGCGAAGCTGGCCGAGCTTTTTGGATCAACCGTAGTCTACTTGATTAATATTGAAAATGATTACAGCGTGGATATGGCCGTATTTATCAATAATTACCTGAAAAAATACGGTATTGAGGTTATTGGCAACATCTTCAACCACGTCTCCCGCCCCCTGCTGGCCAAAACCGAGGGCATCTACCGCCATTTGCTGGAGCAGCAAGGTCACCGCACCCTGGGGATCATCCCCCGCAACCCGGAAATCGCCTCCCCTACGGTGGCGGAATATCTGGAAGCGCTGGGTGGAGAGTTACTGGGAGGAGAGGACCGGCTGGACCGCATAGTGGAAGATCTGGTCATTGGCGCTATGACCCTGGAAAGCGCCCTGGGTTACCTGCGCCGGGCACCCAATAAAGCCATAATCACGGGTGGTGATCGCTCGGATATCTGCCTGGCCGCTCTGGAGACCAGCACTTCAGTGCTCATCCTCACCGGCGGACTTTACCCGGACGTCAAAGTAATTGCCCGGGCCGAGGAAAAGGGCGTACCGGTAATCCTGGTACATTACGATACTTATACCACATTGGAAAAGCTCTCGGAAGTATCCCGGCACCTGCGGCCCGAAGATGAAAAAAGCCTGCGGCTGACCCTGCAGAGCATTGAACAGCACTGCCAGTGGCAGGCCATTTTGGAGAAACTCCTGTAAAACAAACCGGGTGTGCCCCGTTTCCTGCTAAAAGGAACGGTAAGGCACACCCGACTTTGTTAATCCTTTTTCAACAGGTCCTGTATTTCCTGCCGGCCGCTCTGCACTTCGTGGATGGCCCGGGCCAGCACGTCCTCCACTTCTTTCAGTTTGTCGTCGGCATACCCGTAGGCACCGTGCTTGATCTCCCGGGCCAGTTTTTCCGCCCTGTCCACAATCTCCTGGGCCATGGCGCGGGCCTGGGTGACGATCTCGCTTTCCTCGGCCTGCCGCTCCAGCTGTTTTTGAGCGTCCTCCATAATGCGCCGGGCCTCTTTTTTGCACTCTTCCAGCATTTTTTCCTTGTCGGCGAGAATTCTTTTGGCCTGGCGCATTTCCTCGGGCAGGGCGGTGCGCAGGCGATCTAGCAGATCCAGCAGTTTTTCCTCGTCAATCAGTAAACGACTGGTCATGGGAATTTTGGGACTGTTCTCCACCAGCTCTTCCACTTCGTTAATAATATTAAATATTTCCATCACGACTTAACCTCCCCTGCATTGCGCAATTGCCGGTACTTTTCCTTCAGCCGCTCCTCCACCAGGGGCGGCACCATATCCCGCACACAGCCGCCGAAAAGCATCACTTCCTTTACCGCCGTGGAACTGATAAAGGAAAATTCCGCCCGGGTCATCAGAAAAATGGTCTCGATGCCCGGAGCCAGCTTTTTATTGGTTAGCGCCATCATGAATTCATTCTCAAAATCCGAAATGGCCCGCAGGCCCCGCACAATGGCCTGGGCTCCCTTTTCCCGGGCAAAGTTTACCGTCAACCCGTAGAAAGAATCCACCAGTACATTGTAGTAGGGCTGCAAAACCGCCTTCAATATTTCCACCCGTTCCGGTACGGTAAACAGGGGTCTTTTATGGGCATTGCAGGAAACCGCCACGATCACCTCATCAAAAAGCGAGGCGGCCCTTTCAATCACGTCCAGATGACCGTTGGTAATCGGGTCGAAACTCCCCGGATAGACTGCTATACGCAAAATTGCTCAAGCCTCCTCTCCATCATACCCCGCCTGCCGGTAAAAACACAGCACTGTATCGCCATATTTTTCTTTTCTCCACAAAACCAGCCCGTTTTTTTCCTCGGGCATGTTCTGCCTTTTGCTCACTTCGACAATCACCAGTCCGTCCGGCCCGAGCAATCTGCCGGCAGTAATTAATTCCATAACCCCCGCTTCATATCCTTTATCGTAAGGCGGATCGGCGAAAATAAAGTCAAAATTTATTTTCCTTTCCGACAGATAATGTAAAACCTTAAAAACATCCCCGGCCAGGATTTCGGCCTGCTGGCTGAAACCGGTCAACTCCAGATTACGTTTGATGGCCTGCACCGCCCGGCGATCCTTTTCCACAAAACAGGCCCGGCGGGCTCCCCGGCTCAAGGCTTCAATGCCCACATTGCCCGTTCCGGCAAACAGATCCAGAAAATCGCCCTCCACCACCGCTGCACCCAGAATATTGAACAGCGACTCTTTCACCCGGTCGGCCGTGGGGCGGCCTGTCCAGCCGGCGGGCACATGGAGAATTCGCTTTTTCGCTTTACCAGCAATTACCCGCAACCATATCTGTCCTTTCACCCGTATTGTTATTGTATTATCCACTGCTCACCAGTAATTTTACATGAAAAAATATCTAACCGGACAGCCTAATTTTAAAAAACAGGAGGCCCAGTATGCAAAATATCTGGCAGGCTATGAACATCCATGTCGATCTGGCCCTGGAAGCACGGGAAATCGTCCAGGGCAAAACCGGCCAGGAAATACCCGGTGTTCGGGTAGACCGGGAGAAATTCAACCACGCTACGGTAACCATCGTGCACATTGAAGATCCTGGCGCCGAGCAAATCATGGGCAAACCGGTGGGCACTTACATCACTATTGAAGCACCGGTACTGCGGCACAATGACCCCCTGGCCCACCACGAAGTGGGGGAAATTGTCGCCCGCCAGCTGAGCAAGGTGCTCAACCTGGCTCCCGGAGCCAGTGTACTGGTGGTGGGCCTGGGCAACTGGAACGCTACCCCCGATGCTCTGGGACCCAAAGTGGTGGATTTGACCATGGTCACCCGGCACATCTTCAACTACGCCCCCCAGGAGCTGGCTCCCGGCATGCGGCCGGTGAGCGCTCTGGCTCCCGGTGTCCTGGGCATCACTGGCATTGAGACCGCTGAAATCATCCGCGGGGTGGTGGAAAAAATCCAGCCCGATCTGGTCATCGCTATTGACGCTCTGGCTTCTCGCAATGTGGACCGCATTGCCACCACCATCCAGATTGCCGATACCGGCGTCAGCCCCGGCTCGGGCGTGGGCAATCAGCGCCAGGGGCTGAACCAACAAACCCTGGGCGTACCCGTAGTAGCCATCGGCGTACCCACAGTGGTGCATGCGGCGGTGATTGCCAACGATACCATTGAGGAGTTCATTGAACAGATTAAAAACAGCCCCAGTGTATACAAGGTGTTCAGCACTTTGAACCTGGATATTACCCGCACGGTAATAGAAAAAGTGCTGGAGCCCTTCGGCGGCCACCTGATGGTCACCCCCAAGGAAATAGATGATTTGATCCAGCGCACGGCCAAAGTAATTGCCGGAGGCATCACCCGGGCCCTGCATCCCCAGATGCCGGTGGAACAATACGAATATTATCTGCAGTAGACCAGAAAACAAACCGACCGGGCAGCGGCCTATCCGCCACCCGGTCTTCGTATGTTCGGATATCGCTTAGGACTGCGGAGTCTGCAGAGGGACACTGGTCGTGGCACCAATCGCGGCTCCACCCTGCTGCATCAGGGCTGCTTCGCCCAGGGCCACCAGCCGGCGGGTGATGTTGCCGCCCACATAACCATTTTGCCGCGAGGTCAGCTGCCCCTTGTCAATCTGGTTGTAGTTGGCCAGCCCCAGCTCGTTGGCCACCTCATATTTCATCGCATCCAGGGCACTTTTGGCACCGGGAACCACTTTGGTGTTGGTGTTTCGAGACATTTGCTAATCCCTCCTTTTAATTTTGTTACTAGTATTGTCTCCCGCAAACTAAAGCAAATACATTGTATTTAATGCCACATTTCCCACGCTTATGTGAGCCTAAAAGGCAACATTGCACAATTACGGCATGTGCTGTATTTACAATATTTGCAGCAATTTAATAATATTAATGCTAATTTATTACTCCAAAATTCATTTCTTCCTGAAAAATATTAAACAAACGCTGGCGCAGTGCGGCACAGGCCGGGCTCTGCAGATCCGGGTCGTCCTCCAGCAGTTCCCGCGCGGCCTGGCGGGCTGCCAGCAGGGCCCTGATATGGCGTACCGGATCGGCCAGCCGGTACGTGAATACGCCGGTCTGTTTTACCCCCCACGGCTCACCCGGCCCGCGCAGGGCCAGATCCTTTTCGGCCAGCGCAAAACCGTCGGCAGTTTCCACCAGCGCCTGCAGGCGGGCCAGAGCCTCGGGACTGCGGCTGGAGCTGAGTAAAAAGCAATAACCCGCCTCCCGGCCCCGCCCCACCCGGCCACGCAGCTGGTGCAACTGGGCCAGTCCAAAGCGCTCGGCGTCCACCACCACCATGACCGTAGCATTGGGCACATCCACCCCCACTTCCACCACCGTAGTGCTCACCAGCACGTCAACCTCCCCAGCCTGAAAGGCATCCATCACCCGCTCCTTTTCCCGGGCAGCCATACGCCCGTGCAGCAGAGCCAGGCGGCAGTCCGGCAGCACCCGGTGAGCCAGGTGCTGGTACAGGTTTTCGGCCGCCTGCAAATCCAGCTTTTCCGATTCCTCCACCAGGGGGCAGACCACATAGGCCTGCCGGCCCCGCCGCACCTGCTCCCGAACGGCCCGGTAGGCCTCCCCGGCCTGCCGGCCGGACAGCAAAACCGTGCGCACCGGCTGCCGGCCGGGGGGCAGCTCCCGGATGGTGCTCACTTCCAGATCGCCGTAGAGCGTCAGCGCCATGGTGCGGGGGATGGGCGTGGCAGTCATGACCAAAAGATCCGGGCTGTAACCCTTGTATTCCAGCAGGGCCCGCTGTCGCACGCCGAAGCGGTGCTGCTCGTCAATGATTACCAGGGCCAGCGCGTTAAATTCTACATCCTCCTGAATCAGGGCGTGGGTACCCACCAGCACATCAATTTCACCCGCCCGCACCGCCTGGAGCAGGGCCTGGCGGCGGCTCCGGCCCGTACTGCCAATCAGCAGGGCCAGCTTAACACCGCAGGGGGCCAGAAAGCGCTGCATGGACTGGTAGTGCTGGCGGGCCAGAATCTCGGTGGGAGCCATTACGGCCGCCTGCAGGCCGCTCTGCGCCGCCAGCAGCACCGCCAGCATGGCCACCATGGTCTTGCCGCAGCCCACATCGCCCTGCAGCAGGCGACGCATGGGATGGGATTCCAGCATGTGGCTTTTGATCTCCTGCCAGGCCGCCTGCTGACCACTGGTCAGAGCAAAAGGCAGGCGGGCCAGAAAAACTTCTTCCGCCATGCGCTGCGGATCATACCGAAATGGTTTAACCCGACCGGCCGCCTGCCGCCTTTTCATTTCCAGCAGCAGCTGGTGCATCAAGAGCTCTTCAAAGATAAAGCGGCGGCGGGCCTGCTGATGGAGCTCCCACTGCGTGGGGAAATGCATTTCCCACAGCGCCTGCTCCAGTCCGGGCAGCGTATATTTTTGCCGCAGCGGCCCGGGCAGGAACTCGGGCAACCGGCCGGCATATTCCTGGAGGGCCCAGGCGATCACCCGCCGCAGGTAGCGCTGGGTCAACCGGCCGGTTAAAGCGTACACCGGCACCACCCGACCGGTGTTGAGCTGCCCGCTGCCGTCGTCCAGCCGGTCATAGTCGCTCACCGCCATCTGCCAGCAGCCGAACTGAAACTCCACCCTGCCGCAAACCACCAGTTCGGCACCGGGAGGAAACTGTTGGAGCAAATAGGGCTGATTGAACCACTGGGCCACAAAACAGCCTTTTTCGTCCTGCAGGGTGAATTTCTGGATGCTCAGGCCGGGCCGGGGCTGCACCTGGCTGCCTTCCACCACCCGGCCCCGCATGGTCGCTATTTCCCCGTGCAACACTCTGTCCACAGTTTTCACCAGCCGCCGGTCTTCGTACTGGCGAGGAAAATGATAAAACAGATCCCCCAGGTGGAAGATCTCCAGTCTGTGCAACAGAGCCGCCATTTTGGGGCCAATTTGTTTGATGTAGCGAATATCCAACTGCCAGAGTTCGCCGCTCAACCCAACCACTCTTTTCCCGTCTTTGAGGTTCATACATAAAACAACCCGCCGGTGTTCGGACCACTATCCGCCTGCGGTACGCTCAACAAAAAAACCCGTACCAACCATACGGGTTTTACTGCCAGCTATACCTCAGTGCTTTTTCTTTTTCAGGGTGAACTCCACACCCTGATCCGGGTCGCTCCAGAAGTCCACCAACCGGTAGCCCTGCTCAATGAACTGGCGGCACTGCCGGATGGCCTCCTCCAACTGGTCCAGAAACTTGCTGCCGCTCTTGTCCCCCAGATTGGGAATATTGTCAATGATTATTTTTTCCTCAATGTAGTCCCCGGCAACCACCGGGTCGGCAACCTTTACCTGGCCCACAAAAAATACCTCCCTTTATTTACCTTACCTGATCATAAACGTCCGGGGCACCATCTGTCAAGATTTTACTGCCGGCAATTAACCTGCTTTTTCCTTGCAACCGGATCGTGTTTCTGATAAAATTATTTCGTGTGGTTTTAACGAGAAGGAGGTGTACGCTGATGGCCCGTGTCTGTGCAATTTGCGGCAAAGGCGTTACAGTTGGCATGCAGTACAGCCACTCCCACATCCGGACCAAGCGCACCTGGGCGCCCAACCTGCAGCGGGTAAAAGCCATTATCAACGGCGCACCGCGGCGCATCCTGGTCTGCACCCGCTGCCTGCGCAGTGGTAAAGTACAAAGAGCGATATAAAACGGCAAAACGGCCCGCTAATGGAGCCGTTTTTCGCTTTATATGAGGCGTACCAGCCGGTCCGTGGGCGTAATGCCCGGAATGCGCCCCCGCTTGGCCACGGGCCGGCCGCCTACCACTTTCAGATCCATGGTCATGTCAATGGCCGGGGCGCCCGAAATATAGCTGCCCACGCCAAAAGCGGCCGCTCCGGCTTCCCGCAGCACCGCAATGCGCTCGGGGGTTAGGCCGCCGCTGACCAGAATCTGCACACGGCCAAAGCCGGCCTGATCCAGACGGGCCCGCACTTCCCGCACCAAACCCGGAGTCACCCCGCCCCGCTCGCCCGGCGTATCCAGGCGGATGGCCTGCAGCAGGCCGGGCAGGGCAGCAGCCACCCGCAACGCCTCCTCGGCCTCGTCCTTGAAGGTGTCCACCAGCACTACCAGCGGCGTGCCGGCCGGCATGACGGCGTGGTAGGCCCGGGCCACCTCCACCGTATCTCCCACCACCAGAAAAACCGCGTGGGGCACCGTGCCCACCGGCTCCAGGCCCAGATGGCGCGCGCCCAGAATGCAGCTGGCGCCGTCGGCACCGCCAATCACGGCCGCCCGCTCCATCACCGGCGCCACGGCGGGGTGTACATGGCGGGCCCCGAAACAGATCACCCGGGCACTGCCGGCGGCCTGTTTGCACTGCCGGGCGGCTGTGGCCCAGCCGCTGGAACTGGCCAGCATGCCCAGCAGCGCGGTTTCGTATATGCCAAAATCGTCATAAGGCCCGCTGATGCGCACAATCACTTCCCGGGCGGCAAACTCCTCCCCTTCCGGCAGGGCCCATACTTCGGCTCCGGTATGAGCCAGCAGGGCTTTCACTTCACTCACGCCGGCCAGTACACCGGAGCGGCTGGCAAAAACCTCGGCCACTACCGGCGTGCGGTCCAGTTGCAGGTGGCGCAGGATTTCCCTGGTTTTCAGGAAATAGACATCGGTGGTCCAGCCGGCCAGGATTTCCTCCCGGTCGGCACTGTAGAGCTTTTCCTGCGGACCGCCAGGCAACTTTTCTATATCGGCCAGGGATTGCAGATCAACCGGTTTATTGTTTGCGCTCTGCACGGGTTCTGTTTCCCCCTAATCTTATTCCAGCACCCGGAACAAATTGGCCATCTCAATAGCCGTGACGGCGGCGTCCCAGCCCTTGTTGCCGGCCTTGGTCCCGGCCCGCTCAATGGCCTGCTCGATAGTATCGGCCGTGATCACGCCGAAAATCACCGGCACCTCGCTGTCCAGGCTCACTTTGGCAATGCCCTTGGACACCTCGGCGGCCACATAGTCAAAGTGGGGCGTAGCTCCCCGAATCACCGCCCCCAGGCAGATCACCGCATCATATTTTTTACTCAGGGCCATTTTTTTGGCCACCAGAGGAATTTCAAAAGCGCCGGGTACCCAGGCCTGGGCGATGTCCTGCTCCTCCACCCCGTGCCGCAGCAGGGCGTCCATGGCTCCGGAGAGCAGCTTGCTGGTGATGAACTCGTTGAAACGACCGATCACAACACCCACTTTGATGCCTTTGCCGATCAGGTGCCCTTCATAGGATTTGACCACTTTGCTCTTCTCCTCTCAATAACAGGATATTAACAACACCATCAAAAGGCCACGCCTTTACATTTATTCGCAATGCGCCGGAGCAATCCTGCTCCCCCTGGTTTCGCCCTGCTATTTTTCCACCACACTGAGCATATGTCCCAGCTTGCGCTTTTTGGTGGCCAAATAAAAGCGGTTGCACTGACCGGGGGGTATTTCAATGGGTACCCGGCTGACAATCTCCAGGCCGTAGCCCTCCAGGCCCTTGATCTTGCGCGGGTTGTTGGTCAAAAGGCGAATGCGCCGCAGGCCCAGATCCACCAGAATCTGCGCCCCGATGCCGTAGTCGCGCAAATCGGCCGGAAAACCCAGGGCCTCGTTGGCCTCCACCGTGTCCTTGCCCAGGTCCTGCAAATGGTAGGCCCGGATCTTGTTCAGCAGACCTATACCCCGCCCCTCCTGGCGCATGTACAGCAGCACCCCGGTGCCTTCCGCCTCAATCATCTGCAAAGCACGGGCCAGCTGGTCACCGCAGTCGCAGCGCTCCGAGCCGAAAACGTCCCCGGTCAGGCACTCCGAATGCACCCGCACCAGCGGGGCCTCCACCGCGGTCAGGTCGCCCTTGACCAGGGCCAGGTGCTCTTTTTTATCCAGCAGGCTCTCGTAGGCCACGGCAATGAAGTCGCCGTATTTGGTGGGCAGTTTGGCGTAATCCACCCGCCGGATCAGCTTCTCGTGCTGGCGGCGGTACTGGATTAGGCTGGCAATAGTGCCCAGCTTCAAATTGTGCCGCTGGCAGAATTCCATCAGCTCGGGTACCCGGGCCATGGTGCCGTCGTCCTTGAGGATCTCGCAGATCACCCCGGCCGGATACATGCCGGCCAGGCGGCACAGGTCCACGGCGGCCTCGGTGTGGCCGGCCCGCCGCAGTACACCGCCCTCCTTGGCCCGCAGAGGAAAGATGTGCCCGGGTCGGCGCAAATCCTCCGGCCGGGTGGCCGGGTCAATCATGGCCCGCACAGTCATAGCCCGCTCATGAGCCGAGATGCCCGTACTGGTCTGGACATAGTCCACCGAAACCGTGAAGGCCGTACCATGGGGGTCGGTGTTCTGGGTGACCATGGCCGGCAAGTCCAGTTCATCCAGACGCCTGCCCTCCATGGGCATGCAAATGAGCCCCCGCCCGTAAGTGGCCATGAAGTTGATTACCTCGGGAGTGGCCTTTTCCGCCGCCACAATCAGGTCGCCCTCGTTTTCCCGATCCTCATCGTCCACCATAACCACCATCTTGCCCTGGCGGATGTCCTCCAGTATTTCTTCAATGGTGCTGAAACCTGCTGCCATATCTGCCCCTCCCCTGTTTTATAGCTCTTATTAGAATAGTTCAACCCCGCTGCAGCCAAACCGACCTCAAGCAAAGCCGTGCCGGGCCAGAAAATCCAGGGTCAGCCCGGCCGGTGCGGGCTTTTGCTCCCCGCCCGCCCCGGTAAACAAGCGCTCTACATACTTGCCGATCAGGTCGGCCTCCAAATTGACCGTATCGCCCACCTGCTTGTACCCCAGGGTGGTCACTTTGGCCGTGTGAGGGATGAGCGAAACCTGCAGGCTGTGCTGGCTCACATCCACCACGGTCAGGCTGATGCCGTCGATGGCAATGGAGCCCTTGCGGATGACATAGCGCAACACGCCGGGCGGCGCGGACACAGTCACCAACAGGGCAATGTCCCGCCGCTCCAGGGCCGTAATGGTGCCCACCGCGTCGATGTGCCCGCTCACCAGGTGGCCGCCCAGCCGGTCGCCCAGGCGCAGCGCCCGCTCCAGGTTGACATACTGGCCCGGCCGCAGACCACCCAGGTTGCTGCGGGCCAGGGTTTCGGCCATCACATCAGCAACAAAGTAGTCGCCGCCCCTGTCCACCACGGTCAAACAAACGCCGTTTACGGCGATGCTGTCGCCCAGCGCCGTACCCTCCAGTACCCGGGCGGCAGCTATATACAGCCGGGCTGAATCTGCCCCTTTGGCTATGCTGCGCACTCTGCCCAGTTCTTCCACCAGTCCAGTAAACATCACTCAATCCTCCCGCCGGGTCAGGTAACCTTCAATGCACAGGTCTGCACCCAGCTTTTTGATCTGCCACTCCCGCACGGGCCAAGCCCGGGCCAGCTCGGCCACACCCGGGTCGCCCACCGGGCCGGGCGCACTGCGGCCGCCAATAATTTTGGGGGCGATGAACCAGAGCACCTTGTCGGCCAGCCCCTGCTGCAAAAAGGCGGCGTGCACGGCGGCCCCGCCCTCCACCAGCAGGCTGCTGATTTCCCGGCGCCCCAGCTCATCCAGCAGGGCGGGCAGGCTGACCCGCCCCCCGTCCCCGGACAGCACCAGCACCTGCGCCCCGCATTCCTGCCAGGCCTGTCGCACCTGCAGCGGCGTGCGCTCGGTGGTGGCCAGCAGAGTGGGTACCTGCCGGGCCGTGGCCAGCACCCGGGCCGCGGGAGGCGTGCGCCCCCGGCTGTCCAGGATGACGCGCAGCGGGTTTTGGCCCGGCCCTTCCGGCAGGCGGGTGGTGAGCAGGGGGTCGTCGGCCAGCACGGTGTTCACCCCCACGCAAATGGCGTCGTACCAATCGCGGTGGCGGTGGCCGTACAGGCGGGCGGCCTCGCCGGTGATCCACTGGGACTGGCCGGTAGCCGTAGCGATTTTACCGTCCAGGCTCATGGCCGCCTTGAGCAGGACAAAGGGCCGCCGGGTGGTAATGTATTTGATAAATATTTCATTTAAACGCCGGGCCTCGGCCTCCAGCACACCGGACACCACTTCAATGCCGTGCTGGCGCAGGATGGCCAGCCCTTTACCGGCCACCAGCGGATTGGGATCGGTCATGGCCACCACCACCCGCCGCACCCCGGCCGCAAGCACAGCGCTGGTGCAGGGGCCGGTGCGCCCGTGGTGGCAGCAGGGCTCCAGCGTTACATAGAGCGTGGCGCCCCGCGCCCGCTCCCCGGCCTGGCTTAAGGCGTGGATCTCGGCATGCGGCGTGCCCGCCTTTTGATGATAGCCTTCCCCCACTACCCGACCGTCTTGCACCAGCACGGCTCCCACCAGGGGATTGGGGCTGGTGCGGCCGCGGGCTTTCTCCGCCAGTTCCAGGGCACGGCGCATGTACATTGTGTCCTGTTCGGCTGGTTGCATTTGTATCGGTTCCTTTCGGATAGCTTGTTGGTACAAGCAGGCGGGCGAGCACAGGATGCACACCCGCTGCTTACATAAATCCAAATTACCTCATGCCAGAACTTAAACTAAAAACGCCCCGCAGGTTCCCCCGGGGGCGAAAAAAGCGCAAATAAGCATGCAACACCTGGCCGGCCGGAAAACGGCCGCCCGGGGCGCAACAAAACAGCAATGCGCCATCTTTCACCTTCTCCCATCCAGACTATCACTGTCGGCCCCGGAATTGCACCGGATCTGCCGCCCAAAGACCGCCAAGGGCCTTTCGCCGGCTCGCGGGCTGCCAGGCCCACCGCGCTTTTGTCACGCTACGGGCCTTTCACCGCCGGTAGGGAATTGCACCCGTCCCCGAAGGTACTGTTAAGGCTATGCGGTTGCTTTTAATAATTATAAGCCGCTGCCGGAGCAGTGTCAATTAGGATCGAATTTGCCGCACAAACTTTAACAGAACATATTTTACCGCAACCCTTTTGCTGATATAATTTTCCCATAAACTCCCGCGCCCATCCCAACCCGGGCGGTGCAAGACTCATACAAGGAGGTTTGGCCATTGTCTTTCCTGTCTGCTCTGGAAAAAAGCCGCCAGGACCAGCTGAATTTCCTGGCTATAAACGAAGAGGAACTGTCGCTGATGGCCTCCTACCGGGAACTCTTCACCCAACATGCCGCAGAAGTGGTGGATAAATTCTACCAACACATCTTACAATTTCCCCAGTTGAAAAGCATCATAGAAAAGCACTCCACGGTAGAGCGCCTAAAAGAGACTCAGAAAGCCTATTTCATCAGCCTGACCGATCCCCATCTGGACAGTGGCTACCTGCAGCGCCGGCTGGGTATTGGCAAAAAGCACGTAGAGGTACAGCTGCCGCCCCGCTGGTATATCGGGGCCTACCAGATTTACTGCCAGGAAATTGAGCGGCTTTTAATCCTGCATCACGGCCCGGACAATGCAGCCATCACCCGGGCCTATGATGCCTTTAGCAAACGCATCAACCTGGACATGCAGCTGGCCATAGAAAACTACATCGCCGAGCAGCTGGATCAGCTCATGCTCATGCAGGAAGACATCAGCAAAGTGGCTTCAGTAATCAGTCATATAGCCAGCGAAACCAACCTGCTTTCCCTCAACGCCTCCATCGAGGCGGCCCGGGCCGGTGAACACGGCCGCACCTTCGCTGTGGTGGCCCAGGCCGTGCGCAAGCTGGCCGAGCAATCGGCCCAGTCAGCCAAAGAAATCGACCAGATGGTGAAAAAGAACCAGGCCGCCATCAACCAGATGCAAAAGACCAACGATGCTTAACTCAGCATTATGCACTAATAAAAAGCAAAAAGGCTGGAGGACACCTGCCGGTCCTACCAGCCTTTATTTACAGCAGCAGTTTTATTTCACAGACAAACCGCTCCAGATCATCCAAATGATTGATTAAAATTTCATACAATCTCTCACCCGAAACATCCTGGTAA
The DNA here is from genome assembly GCF_052744395.1 of Desulfurispora sp. Taxonomy (NCBI): domain Bacteria; kingdom Bacillati; phylum Bacillota; class Clostridia; order Eubacteriales; family Desulfurisporaceae; genus Desulfurispora; species Desulfurispora sp. The sequence continues at coordinate 27,225 of NZ_JBRAJI010000028.1, forward strand.
CCATGCACAATTCTGTTCCTGAGACCAATCATACTGGAATAAACCGCCATCCGCTCCTGACTGATTACCCCGTTCTCCGCCAGAATCTGCATAGCCTGCCGGGCATCCCGGGGTGCCCTGAAATATTTTTTTGCTGAAATATGATAGGCTATGTCGATCACGGCCTCAATAGCTGTTTGTAAAGCATATTTTAAGCCGCGCACCAACCAGGGGTTGTTTAAAATATCGTCCTTTTCTCTGTTTAAGAGCAATTCGCGAATGCTGGCCACCTGTTCACGAATGTAGCCAATTTTTTTAAAAACACGTTCATTATCCAATTGACCCACCTCATTGCCGGCGTAAAATTATGAGCTAAATATCTCCTCCAGGGCCCGCCGGTAGCGAGGATAGACCTCAGCATACAGCCGGCTGGCCTGTTCCATGACATCGCTCAAACGATCCCGATCCTGGCAGTATATCAATCTGCCCTGATGAAAAATGCGCACTGCCAGAATGGGCCGTGCCGGATCGATAAAATTTATGTCAAAAACGCGTCCATCTACAGGCTCAAGCCGGGCAGCAATTTGGCCTTCGAGCAAAAAGGCTGACTGACTATCAGGAGCAATGTCCTTTTGCAATACCAGCCCCAGGTCGATGTCGCTATCCGGACGAGACAATTCCAGGGCTGAGCCAAAAATATATGCCGCAGCCACCTGGGGAAAATCGACCAACACCCTGCTCACCTGTTCAGCAACCACGGGCAAGTCGGTTTTTACCAGCTGCATATTCCACCACCAGTCCGGCTTTTGCCGCTTAAATGGTATCCAGGCTTTAAGAAGGTTACTTATATTTTAAAATAACAACAGCACCACAGCAAACCCAAAATTCAGCAGAATTTGCTGAAGCACCCGACATCACAGGCGGTCGGGCCACTTTGTTCCCGCTGCCAGGTCGCCAGTTGATAACGCTGGTAGCGCACAATATAGTCGTCCAGCAAAGCACTAATTGCCATTATCTGGCTCTGAGGCGCACCGTATTCATAAAGAGCGTGCATGGCCTGACGCAGGGCCTCAATCAAATCAATCAGTTTCGCTGCCATAAAGATAACTCCATTCATAATAATTTACTAAAATAGCTATTTATTTACATTTTAATGTGTAATTTTTACACAGTCAACAGAAAATGTTATAATGTTACTCATCTCCTTGCCCCATACGCCCACACCAACTATGCTAAAATTGCAGTTAATGACATTATCAAGCACAGTCTGAAGGGGAGCTCAGCATGAGTGCCAAAGCCGGCCAACTGGGGCAAAAAATCAAACTCTTACGGCAGCGAAAAAAGATCACTCAGGAAAAACTGGCCCGCATTCTGAATATAAACCGCACTACCCTGGCCAACTGGGAAAACGGCCGCGCTGAACCGGATACCGAACAACTGAGAAAGATTGCCCTTTACTTTAATATCACACTGGATGAACTGCTGGATATGCCGGAAACAACCGTCCTCTATTCTCGTACAGGTACTGACCGGGCAGTCGGGCAACTACGAGAAAGTGCCGAACAGGAATGGAGCAGTTTCCTTCTCTTCGCCCGCGAGACCGGGCTTGGTCCACAAACATTGCGCGAAATCATTGAATGGCAAATCAGCACCAGCCTGAATATTTGTCAATATATAAATAAAACAAAGGCGGGAGGTAACAAATAGACCTTGCCCGCCTTTTTCGCTACCACAAGCAAAGAATACTATTCTCCCTGCACAGGCATACCACCTAAGCGTTTTTGTCCTATTGCCAATTATTGTATCATGCAACGGCAATCAGTAAAAGCTTTACGGGCAATTTTCATTTGCCCCTGCAGAGGTTTTTATTTTACAATGTAAAGTATTAAGGAAACAAATGAACACCAGGCCACCAAAATGAACTAATAAGGGGGGAAGTTCCGGCCTGATGCCTTCTTGAACGGCAGTGTTTCATCCCACGGGCCGGAAAAACACATGACCAAACAAGTTGAAATCAGAGCATTTGCCGACTTAAAGAAAATATTCGACCAGCGGGGCTGGTCCTTCCCTTTAATGTATGATTTACCCGCCCCCACCAGCGCTGCCGCCCTGGCCGAGCAGCTATCCTTGCCCCTGGACAAAATAGAAATAGTCTTCGTCAACGGCCGGGCCCAGCCCCTGGAACACACGGTCATGCCCGGCGACCGGGTAGCCTTTGTCCCGCCCGGCACCCCCGGCCCCTACCGGGTACTGCTGGGGTTCATGAATCAAAAGGTAGACGGCCATAATGAAAATCAGTTCTAGGTGTAGCAAATAAGCGGGAGACATTAACCAGTCATCCCGCTTTTTTCAGCTACCTGTTAATCGGGGGCTTTCCCGAGCTGGTGGTCACTGACGACATCCCATTCGCCCAGCGTATCCTGCGCGAAGACGTAACCGATAAAGTGCTCAAAAGAGACATGACCGCCCTCTTCGGAACCAGAAACGTTCTGGAGCTGGAAAAAATATTTCTTTACCTGTGTCTGCACAGCGGCAATATCATTGTCCAGGAAACCATTGCCAAAGAAATCCAAATTGCCCGCCAGACGGTGAGCAATTATATCAGCCAGTTAGAACAAGCTAATTTAATTTACATCAGCCACCCCATTGATCAACATGGCAAAAAAATCCTGAAAAGTAAACCGAAAATATATATCGCCGACGCCGCTTTGCGCAACGCCGTATTGCTGCTTAACGAAACGGTACTGGCCAATGCAGATGAAATGGGCATTATTGTGAAGCCTCTCCCGCCTTCGCTTTCGCTAAGAGGCGGGAGCTTCCTGGTTCATAGAGGTAAAATACCGCCAAAGCGCCACCCTGCAAAAGGATGACGCCCTGTGGGATCTGGCCGGTGAGAAAAACGTGCTGGGAGCCATACTGGTCACCCGGCAGGCGGAAGACTTCGGCTATCTGGAACAACCCGGCGGGGCGCGGATGATAAAAATTCCCGCCCATGCCTTTTTGTACCTGACCGGCTGGGCGGAAAGGGTAAGGGCGGAGTGAATTGGAGAGTACGGTTCTTAATCACGTGCGGCCATAACTTACCTCATTCCCTTTTCTCGGTATCTCTGACAATAAAAACTCCGCCAGCATCAAATCGTATACACTATCCACATCCACTGAACGTTCGGGAGGCATCACAAAAGCTGTCGTTTCCTCGGAAAGAAAAGTCCGTTTTTCCTGCAGCCAATCGCAGCGGGCCACATAAACAGCACCGTTTAACGCGTATACCGGCGGCAAATCCTGACGACGGGCCGGCACTTTCTCCCGAAGTAGAAATGGCTTTAAAAAGCCATCCTGCGCCAGTTGATACATCCAGTAAGGATGATGCGCCGCTTCGGTTACCGAAACGCAGGCCAAAGCTCTCTGATCTACGCAACGAGCAATACAACCGTCAATATCTTCCGCCCGGCGCAGGGGCGAAGTGGGCTGCAACAGCACCACATAATCATACTTTTCCGGCAGAGCTTGCAAGGCATGCAGTACGGGCTCAATGCCCGGTGTATCATCCCGGGCCAACTCCGCCGGACGCACAAAGGGAACTTCACAACCTAGACTGCGGGCCGCAGCAATGATCTCGGCATCCTCAGAGGAAAGGATTAAACGGTCTATATAGCGCGATTTTTTCGCTGCCTCCACTGTCCAGGTCAGAAGAGGCTTACCCGCTACAAGGCGCAGATTTTTACGGGGTATCCCTTTAGAACCACCGCGGGCAGGAATGATGGCCAAAAGGGTTTTATCACGGTACACAAACATTCCCCCCGGCCCCGAAAACCGCCTCAAACTCCCCATTGGCCCGTTCATAATCGCTCAGGCGGCCAATATCCAGCCAGTATTCCCGCACCGGAAAAACGGCCGTCTCCTGCCTCTGGGCCACCAGGCGGGCAAACAGGTCGGGCATATCAAAGTAAACGCCGCGCGGCAGCAGTTCTAAAACCGCGGGCTGCAGAACATAAATGCCGGCATTAACAAAAAATCGATGCACCGGCTTTTCATCAATACCCAACAGTCGGTGCCCATCCATCTTGACCACACCATAAGGCACCTGCAGGTCGAACTCCCGCACACACATAGTGGCCTGCGCCCGATTGTCCAGGTGAAAGCTCAAAAGCTGGTCAAAATTGACCCGGGTGAGCAGATCGCCATTCATTACCAGTAGAGGATGCACGGGTTTCTCGGGCAGAAGGCTCAATGGCCCGGCCGTGCCCAAACGTTCCTCCTCTTCTATGTACTCAATCTGCACATACCAGCGGCTGCCGTCACCAAAATATTGCTTGATCATATCAGCTTTATAGTTAACTGATATATAAAACCGCTCAAAGCCGTATTCGATAAAATTATGCAAAATGGTCTCTAGAATTGGCCGGCTACCCACCCGCAGTAAGGGTTTGGGACAGTCCTGAGTAAGGGGACGCAGCCGGCTGCCCAATCCGCCGGCCATCAACACCACCAGATTCTCCTTCCGCCCCCCTTTGAGCAGTTCCTCCAGAATTTCTATGCCCATCACACGCCCGGTTTCATCCAGCACCGGAATCTGGCGCAGATTCTTGGCCTTCATCACAGCCAGAATATCCTGCCGGTCTTCATTCACCCTGGCAACTGTGGGAGCAGGGTTCATCACCCTGGCAACCGGTTCATCCAGTGTTAGACCCCGCAAAATAGCCCGGCGGATATCGCCATCGGTCACAGTACCCAGTAGCCGCCCGGCATCATCCACCACCAAAGCTATTTGCAGGGCGGCGGAGTCAATGATTCTAATGGTCTCCAAAACCGACACACTGGGGGAAACTAAAACATCACGCCAGTTCCTCATTTTTGCACCACCTTCGCTGGTACACCCATTACCGTCACATTATCTGGTACATCGCGTACTACCACCGCTCCTGCTGCCACTATGCTGTTTTTACCAATGGTAACGCCATGAATAAGCGTAGCACCGGCACCTATGTAGGCATTATCTCCTATCGTTACACCACCAGACACGATTGCTCCAGGTGCAATATGAACATGCTTACCAAGAACACAATCATGGTCAACAGAAGCACGGGTATTAATAATAGTATTTTCGCCAATCAGGCAGCCTACCTGCACCACCGCGCCAGCCATTACCTGGACACCTTCCGCCAAACATGCCAATGGTGATAATACAGCAGAAGGGTGTATTAGCGTTTCAAACCGATAACCCTTTTTCTTAAAAAAATTATATACTTTTGCTCTATTTTCCAGCGAGTCTGCAAAACCCAACCCATTTGCCAGCATTATTTTATCTGGAGAGTAATCCAGTATAACATCATCATCTCCAATTATTGGTACATTGAATAGGGTTATCTGTTTGTATTTTTCCGTAATACCTAGAACAGTAGTCCCATTGAGCAATAATAAGTCCAGAACTACCCGGGCATGTCCACCGCCACCAATTAGTATTACCGATTTTTTGCTACTCATATTTGCTCATCGGGCAGATAATCCTTTGCTGCCCGCTTCCTCACGTAATCCCAGAACAACATGGGCGAACAGCCATTACCCGGCCGTTTGGCAGTGACATTTTCCCCGGTAAACTGCTCCCCCCTTTTGATTGCTCTGGCCGCCACCAGACTGCGCCGCGCTACTGGCATATTCTTTATTTCCGAGGCAGCAGGAATTTTCAACCCGCTGCCCAGAGCCTGTTCTACCTGCCGAATAGCCTGCACCATCTGTTTAAGTTCCCCCGGTTCCAGAGAGGCCCGGTGATCCGGACCGGGCAGGTTGCAATCCAGTGTAAAATGCTTCTCAATCACCACCGCTCCGCGGGCCACGGCAGCAATGGGCACAGCAATACCCGGCGTGTGGTCGGAGTAACCTACCGGCAGGCCAAAGGCAGCACGCAATGTATCCATAGCCCGCAGATTGACATCTGCAAATGGGGCTGGATACTCGGTGGTGCAGTGCAGGAGGGTGACCTTCCGGCGCAGGGCCTGTCGCCCCTCCTCCGAGGCATAGGCTGCCTGAAAAGCTGCCAGGGAAGGCTCTGCCTGGAGCCTGATATAGCCAAAAGCCAGCACTCCCAGAGCAGTTTCCACCTCACCCAGTGTGCTCATGCCGGTGGATAAAATCACCGGCTTACCCGTACGGGCTATATACAGCAAAAACGGCCCATTGGTAATCTCTCCCGAAGGTATTTTGATTAGTGGTACGTCAAAATGATTAACCAGCAGGTCAACACTGGGTTCATCAAAGGGCGTGGAGAGAAACTGGATGCCTTTCTGCCGGCAGTATGCCACCAGCTCGGCGTGCTGTTCCTCGGAAAGCTCCAGTTTGCGCACCATTTCCAGCTGGGATTCACTTTCCGCCGTGGTACGGCACTGGTATGCTGCCTTGGGCGCTGAACGGCTGACCAACTTTTCGGCCCGAAAAGTCTGAAACTTGACCGCATCGGCTCCGGCCTGCACAGCCACATCCACCAGCTGTTTGGCCAGCTCCAGAGAGCCGTTGTGATTTACTCCGGCTTCGGCGATAATAAAAGTATTCGTTCTTTGGGCAAACAAAACACTACACCTCATAAAAACGCTTTTTCAGTAAAGCTTTATAATCATAAATGCTTTTCAATATATCAACCATTTTACGGGAACTGTCTCCATCTCCGTAGGGATTAACTACATTGTTACAATCTAAAACAAATGCTTTGTATATGGCCTGTTTGATTACTTCCGCTTGCGGCTGACAGCTAATCACTGAAGCAGCCATCAGCCGCCCCTTTTGCCTATCGCCAATATTTACCGTAGGTTTTTTAAAGGAAGGAACTTCATATAGACCACTGGAGGAATTGCCAACAACTGCGTCTACTTGGGCAATGGTACTCAAGTAAACCAATTGTCCTAAAGATGTATGAAAAACAGCATTGTTGTGCTGATTTACGAATTGTCTGATCAAATTGTTTAACCCTCTACCGGAAGGGTCTGCATTGGACGAGGTAAATATATAGCCTATATCACTGGATAATTCCTGGGATATTTCTTCAAGGGCACGCAATAACTCTGACAGTTGGAATTCTGAAGGCACACTATCCAAAGTTACGGGATGGAAAGTGATCAGTAGATTTTTATTCCGTAGCTTAAAATCTAATTTTCTCTCCAGTTGCTCTTTATTTAGCAGTGATAAGCGCTTTATATTATCAATGGCTGTGCTGCCAACATTGTAAATATAAGCATCATCCTCTCCCAGTTGCCTTACACGTCGGGCGGCCGACTCATTGGTGACAAAATGCAGGTGAGACATCTTGGTTATACAGTGCCTAATAATATCGTCAAAGGCGCCTTCTGTAATGTCCCCTCCGGCAATATGGGCCACCGGTATCCTGGCTACCAGTGCCGCCTGGGCTGCGGCCAGTATTTCAAAGCGATCTCCCAGCAGTACCAGAATATCTGGTTTTAGCCTGTCCAGAGCATCGGCAAAGCCAATTGTAGCCAGGCCGATGGATTTGGCAATGCCCACAGGTGTATCACTGGAAAGCAACATTTCAATTTTTTCATTAATAGTAAAGCCATCTTCTTCAATCACTTTATATGTCAGGCCGAATTCAGGAGAAAGGTGCATACCGGTAGCAATAATTTGCAGTTCCAAATCTGGATCGGCCTGTATTTCTTTCATCAGCCAGTACAGCAGGCCATATTCTGCCCGGGTACCGGTCACCACACATATTTTTTGCCGGGACATTTTATCACCGCTTGTTATTGTTTGTTTTTCCATGCAAGTCTCATTTTAATGACAACATTTGACAACGCCAGATTTACAATAAAATGCCTTACCATAGGTGAGAACTGGAAGGCAGATTAATGATGCGGCTTTGCAAACTTCTGGCCACATTTAGATGCATCTGAGGACATCCCTCATACATGGGCAATTCTGGCATCAGCCGCCAGACCGGGCGGGTTTGTATATCCAGCCGATGGGTTTCCGCCAGCAAAGTATCGCGCAAATCACATTCTTCATTTAATAACAGGGCATTCAGCCAGTAGTTGCTGCGGGCAAATAGCGGCTCGCAAAAAAATTGTACACCCGGCACGCCAGCCAGGGCGTTCCGGTATTTTTCCGCCAGGGCGCGTTTTTGGGCCACAAAATCCGGCAGTTTTTCCATTTGGGCACACCCCAGGGCAGCATTAATGTTGGGCAGGCGGTAGTTGTAGCCCAACATGTCGTGGTAGAATTCCCAGGGATGGGGCAGCTTGGCCGTAGTGGTTAAATGCTTGGCCAGGCGGGCCAACTCCGGGTCACTGGTGAGTATAGCGCCACCCCCACCGGTAGTGATGATTTTATTACCGTTAAAGCTCAAGGCGGCCAGACGGCCGAAGGTGCCCACATGACGGCCTTTGTAAAGCGAACCCAGGGCTTCGGCGGCGTCCTCCACCAGTACCAGGTGATAGCGCTGGCACAGATCTAGGAGGGGATCCAGATCCACAGGATGACCAAAGGTGTGCATGGGTAGGAGCACAGCTATACGCCGCCCGGTAAAGCGGTTGTAACAATGGCCATCTTTGATCTGCGCTATATCTACCAGATAGTCAGCCAGTTTGACCGGATCCACCCCCAGTGTGTCGGGGGCACTGTCCACAAAATGGGGCTCGGCACCACAGTAACGCACGGCATTGGCCGTAGCCACAAAGGTAAGGGCGGGCATGAGCACTTCATCACCCGGCTGTACACCGGCCAGTAAAAGGCAAATGTGCAGGGCGGCCGTGCCATTAACAGTGGCCACGGCATAACCGGAGCCGGTATACTCGGCTAACATTTGCTCAAACCGCGTGACATAGCTGCCCACCGAGGAAACCCAGCCACTGTCCAGGCAGTCCCTTACATAGGCCCACTCGTTGCCGGCAAAGCAGGGCTCGTGCAGGGCTACCTGTGCCGCCTCGGGCAGTACGGACTTTATGGTATTAATAATTTGCTCCACGAGACTGCTTTTGTCCATACTCCACCAGCCTTTTAAATATTATACAATTCCGCCTTGTAGCGGCACAAGTTGGTCGGGTTGGTAAACCAGGCAATGGTTTCCTCCAGCCCCCTGGCCAGACCCTCCCGCCCGGCATACTGGGGCTGCCAGCCCAGCAAGCGGCGGGCTTTACTGTTGTCGGCACACAAGCGCTCCACTTCACTGGCGGCCGGACGCAGGCGGACTTCATCGGTGACTATTTCCAGGTCATCCGCTCCCATCAGCTCAGCAATCAACCGGGCCGTGTCGCCAATGGATATTTCATAACCGCTGCCAATATTAATCACTTCACCGGCACAGTTTGGGGCTGCCAGGGCAGCGATAAAACCGCTCACTGTATCCTTAATGTAGTTAAAATCCCGCGTGGGGTGCAAGGCCCCCAGTTTAAGCCGTCGTTGCCCGCTGGCCAGTTGGGTAATAATAGTGGGAATGACGGCCCGGGCTGATTGGCGGGGACCGTAGGTGTTAAAGGGCCGCACAATTGTAACAGGCAGGCCAAAGGACAGGTAAAAAGATAAAGCCAACTGGTCCGCGGCCACTTTAGTGGCGGCGTAGGGCGACTGGGCCTGCAGGGGATGCTCTTCGTTGATGGGCACAAAGCGGGCCGTACCGTAAACCTCACTGGTGGACGTGTGGATGAACTTCTCCACGCCCACCTCCCGGGCAGCCTGCAGCAGGTTGAGCGTGCCCTTAATGTTGGTATCCACATAGGTGTCCGGCGAATGGTAGGAGTAGGGTATAGCAATTAAAGCCGCCAGGTGCAATACTGCCCCACATCCCTGCATGGCCTGTTTCACCCCGTGCGGGTCGCGGATATCGCCGGGGAACACGTCTATCTGACGCAGGATTCCAGGTACTAATGTATCCAGCCAACCCCAGGAGTTAAAGGAATTATAGAGTACAAAGGCACGTACAGGGTAGCCCTGCTGCACCAGTGCCTCCACCAGATGGGAACCGATAAAGCCGTCGGCGCCGGTAACTAATATCTTTTTTTTAGCCAATGCAGTGCACTCCATTCAAATCACTGGCTCCATATTGAGAACACGATACCATGAATCTAGCATAGGCGTAATTTCATATTTTATGAGATCTGCCAAAAAAATATAATCCATATCTAACATTGCTCGCTCCATAAAAGAAATAATCTGCATAAATATCAACACTTGTTCTTTATTGAAAGACTTTGTTTCCTGCATTACAGAAAGCAAATCCAGCAACTGCGCAGCTGTCATTGTAAATTCTTGCATTAATTGCATTGCCCGCTCGATTTCTGCTAACATTACATTTTCCCAAATAGATCTTCCAATATCTTCTAACTTCATAACCAGATACGCAATCTGATTGGTATTTTGAGCAATATTCATTTTTTATTTACCTCATACATAAAAGCATTTTCCATTATCAATAGCTTGTCCAAAAGATACGCGTACATATTTTTTTTGCAATCAAAATATTCTCGAGAAGTGAAAATCATCTCAACCTGTTGGACAAGAGGAGCTAAAATCTCTCTAAAAAGTGGACGCTGTACAATATCCTCTTCCTTTTGTATTATAAGTTGCTTTTTTTTCTGCACGTCAACACTCTGATCCTCGATACAGCGAATTATGTCCTGGCAGAAAATTATTAAATCTTTATTATCATTATACATCAACTTTATAATCTTTTCTTTTGCCTCTAAGGAATCATTTTTTAACCAGTTGCTATAACATTTCTCTATCAATTCTGCAAAGTTGACCGACTGCCTGTATGCAAGGTAATTCCTGATATAGGAACTGAACTGGATATCTCTAGCACCAGCAATTGATAGGCCATCACTGGTAGCATTCAAGTATTCTATGTGAGGAAAGCCCCTGATTACATTTTCATACAGGTCACGCATGGCCAAAAAAGCCCTATTTGTATATACTTGCTCTCCCTTTTTATTAGTTACCTTCACAAAATTAGGATTATTATCAAATGAGCTTGAAACATCAACGCTACCTTTCACGTATGCAGCATCTTCCGCATATGACTTACCCCTGCTGTAACAAAAGTCCTGGCCCAGAAATATTATCGGATTGCATCCCAGTGCGGAAAGATTGTATAAAATTATATTAGCTATAGAAGCACCGCTGTAAAGACCTATGTTAGGCCATCCCATACTTAGATAAAGAAAATGATCAATCGGTTCAACACACATTAAAAACTTGGGACCGGCAAACAAACCCGGCACTGTGTGGTAAACACTTCCCCCATAAAGCAAGGCAATGTCTTTATTTTTTTTCAGGCCAACAAACAAATCTTCTTCTAACTTAGTACCATCAATGGCACCGCAAATGTGGGCCTTAATCTCATTCTTATCCAATATACTTAATCCAGTGCCTACAGCAACCACAAGAGCCTTGTCCAATACTTTAGAAAGGTGCTCCAGCTCATAAGTTAAAGAAGGACCTGCTGCAACTATAATTGCCGGCATACCCCTGATGCTGTCTTTCAGCGCCGTTACCGGACAAGTTTGGGCCAAATACTTAAAATTGGCAGCGTAGTTTTGACACCACTGGCGGTGGTACAATAAGTTTGTATAAAAGTTTACCTGTAAAACATTTATGAGTTTTTTTAGATAATCCTGCAACTTATCAAGCAGGTCTTTGTATATTACTCGATAAGCGGGAAGTACTACAAAACTCATCCTGGCAGTTCTATTCTGTTCTAATGTTTGTGAAAAAAAATTAATTATCTGCTCATAGCGATTATCTTGGTTGAAATTAATA